>CAZISU010000112.1:0-10447 GCA_964541935.1 uncultured Planctomycetaceae bacterium
TGTCGGGTGCGTCGAGTGCCTTCCAGACGTCGTCGATCTGATCTTTTTCGGTAATCGCGCCAACGGGACAAACGGCCGCACACTGTCCGCACTGCACGCAGGCCACGGTGTCGAGGTCGTTGTCGAAGGCAGGGCCGATGACTGTATCGAAACCGCGGCTTTGTGGGAAAATGGCTCCCACATCTTGGACCTCGGCACAAACGCTCACACAGCGGCGGCACTTGATGCACTTGCCCGTGTCGCGTACCAACGCTGGCGTGGAATCGTCGATGCGTTTGCGTGTTTTTTCGCCTTCGTAGACGATCTCGCGGATACCCAACTCACCGGCCAGGGTTTGCAGTTCGCAGTCATCGCCGCGGTCGCAGGTCTGGCAATCGCCATTGTGCTCCGAAAGCAGCAGTTCGACGACGGTCTTCCTGGCCTGACGGACGCGTCCCGTGTTGGTTCGCACCTTCATGCCCTCGGTGACCGGCATCGAACAGGCGGCTACCAGATTCTGTGGGCCTTCGATCTCCACACAGCAGACGCGGCAAGCGCCGATCGTTTGCAGGCCTTCGACGTGGCAGAGCGTGGGTATTTTGATGCCGATTTCAAGAGCAGCATGGAGGATGGTTGTTCCCTCGGGTACTTCGACCGGCGTATTGTTTATGGAAAGTTTGGTCATCGGTTATCCTCCATATGGTTCGTCACAGCGAGATCGTCTCCGTTGCATTCCGAACATCGCTTGCCATAGTCGCAACGCAGGCAGCGTAACGATTGGCGAACTGCCACGGCCTCGGGCCACGGTTGCTCGACTTCGTCAAAATTGTTTGTGCGCCGCTCGACCGAGATGAGTTCGAGCTTTTCGCGTGGGGTGTCGGTGGGTTCGGCATCGGGATCGAAGAACGTGTCGATCTCCTGAGTTTCCCGCCAGAAGGCATGTTCGCTTCCGGTCAGGTAGAGGTCGATGCCCACGGCCGCACGTTCTCCGGCGGCCACTGCTTCGACCACCGACGACGGGCCGGAAACGGCGTCACCTCCGGCGAAGATCCATTTGATCGACGTCTGGCCGGTGACGGGATCCGCCTGGAAGAATCCGCTGCTTTTTGTATCGGGGACGATTTCGCCGCACATCTTTTGCGAATCCAGCGATTGTCCGACGGCCGCCAGTATCTGGTCGGCTTCGATAATGAAAGCCTCGCCACCCTCTTCGGGCCGACGGCGGCCCGAGTGGTCGAACTCGCCCAGTTGCATGGGCTGGCACTTGAGGCCCACAACCTTCTTGTTCTCTGAGATGACTTCGAGCGGCGCGGTCAGCAGACGCAAAACGACGCCTTCGGATTGTGCCTCTTCGATTTCTTCCTTGTAGGCCGGCATGACCTCGCGGCTGCGACGGTACACGACCGTGACGTTTTTGGCGCCCAAGCGGATGGCCGTGCGGGCAGCGTCGATAGCCGAGTTGCCGCCGCCGATGACGACCACGTTTTCGCCCACCGGGACCGAACCGCGGGTGTTATAGATTCGCAGAAAACCGAGCGCGTCGGTGATTCCCTCGGCATCTTCACCGGGAATTCCCAGGCCCACGCCCGAGGGCGCGCCCACGCCCAGGAATGCCGCCTGATAGCCTTCGGCCCGCAGCGACTTGAGCGTGAAATCGCGGCCGAGTTGGGTGTTGTCGACGATGTCGACGCCCATGTTCTCGACCATGCGGACCTCGCGGGCCACGATCTCGCGCGGCAGCCGGTAGGCCGGGATGGCCTGCACCAACATACCGCCGGGCCGCGACTCGGACTCGAAAACCGTGGGCCGGTAACCCAAGCGGGCAAGGAAGTATGCACACGACAGACCGGCCGGGCCGGCGCCTACGATGGCGATCTTGCGGGCCTCGTTCTGCTTGTTCTCGCGGACCTCGGGCAATTGCATGGTGACTTCCTGGTCAACCATGAAACGCTTGATGGCGCGAATCGAGACTGGAGCGTCCATCGACGAACGGCGGCACTTTTCCTCGCAGGTGTGGAAACACACCCGCGAGCAGATGGCCGCGAAGGGGTTCTGTTCGCGGTGCAGACGCAGGGCCTCGGCATAGCGTTTTTCGCCAATCAACGAAAGGTAGCCGGGAATATCGACGTTGGCCGGGCAGGCACTCGAGCAAGGAGCGTTTACCAAAGCGGCACACACGCCGGCTCGACAGCGTTTGTCGCGGATGTGTTCGACATATTCGTTGCCGAAGTGGCGGATCGTGGAAAGCACGGGGTTGGGAGCAGTTTGGCCCAGGCCGCAAAGCGAGGTCTCTTTAATAATCTCGCCCAACTCGATCAGCCGCTCGACGTCGGCCTCTTCGCCCTCGCCTGCGCAGATGCGTTCGAGGATTTCCAACATCCGCTTGGTTCCCACGCGGCAGGGCACGCACTTTCCGCACGACTCTTCCTGTACGAATTCGAGGAAGAAACGGGCCACGTCGACCATGCAGCTATCCTGGTCCATTACGACCAGACCGCCGGAACCCATGATCGCGCCCAACTCGGCCAGCGACTCGTAGTCCAAGGGCACGTTGAGGTGATGTTTGGGAATGCAACCGCCCGAGGGGCCGCCGATTTGCGCGGCTTTGAAATCTTTGCCGTCGGGAATGCCGCCACCGATATCGTAAAGTAAATCGCCCAGCGACATGCCGATGGGCACCTCGACCAGGCCCGAGTTCTTAACCGTGCCGGCCAGCGCGAACACCTTGGTGCCCTTGCTTTTTTCGGTGCCGTGAGCACCGTACCACTCGCCGCCCTTTAGAATGATGGGCGGAACGTTGGCGTATGTCTCGACGTTGTTCAATAAGGTGGGCTTGCCCCACAGGCCCTTCTGGGCCGGGAAGGGCGGACGCGGACGCGGTTCGCCGCGGTTGCCTTCGATCGAGGTCAACAGGGCCGTCTCTTCGCCGCACACAAAAGCTCCGGAACCACGACGGATTTCCAACTCGAAATCGAACCCCGAGCCGAGAATGTTTTTGCCCAACAGGCCGCGATCCCGAGCCTGGGCCAAAGCGATTTCCAGCCGCTCGATGGCCAGTGGATACTCGGCCCGCACGTATACGTAGCCGGTCGAGGCGCCAACCGTTCGCGCGGCCACGGCCATGCCTTCGATCAAGCTGTGCGGATCGCCTTCGAGCACGCTGCGGTCCATAAACGCACCGGGGTCGCCTTCGTCCGCGTTGCAGACCACATACTTAGTTTCGCCCTGGGCCTCGCGGGTGAATTTCCACTTCAGCCACGTGCCGAACCCGGCACCGCCACGACCCCGCAGGCCGGATGTTTTAAGAGTATCGATCACCTCGTCGCCGGCGAGGGAAATCACCTTGGCCAGAGCCTGATATCCGTCGCGGGCGATATAATCGTCGATTTCTTGCGGATCGACTTCACCACAGTTGCGCAAGACGATTTTCGTCTGGCGTTTGAAAAAGTCCATGTCTGCGGCACGCGAGACCTCGCGGCCATCGGGGCGTTTGTGCGTAAGCCGCTCGACCAGGCGGCCCTTGACGATGTGCTCGCCCACAAGCTCGGACACGTCTTCGGCCTTCACGTTTTCGTAGAAGACGTCGTCGACCGTCAGCACGGGACCGGCCGAACAGGGGCCCTGGCAACCGGTTTCCACGAGAGAAACTCGCCCGGCCATGCCCTGTTTTTCCAGCTCGCCTTCGAGGGCTTTTTTGATTGCCGTCGAGCCCGAGGCGATGCAACTGGCGCCCATGCAGATACGAATGGTGCGATGTTCGCTGGCCGCCAGCTTGGCCTGGTTTTCGCAAACCGCGTCTCGAATCTGGTTTAGCTGTTTTACGTTTTTGATAGTATTGCTCATGCGTCACCTCCGTCCACGTTGGAGGATTCCGTATCCGAGGGGTCTGTGTCCGAGGGTTCCGAGTCGCGGTACTGATCCAGTATGGCCGGCAACTGTGCCGGGCGAACACGTTGGTGAACGTCGTCGTCGATCATAATCACCGGGGCCAGCCCGCAGGCACCAAAACATCGCCCCACATCCAACGAGAACTCGCGGTCGGGCGTAGTCTCACCGACTTCGATTCGCAAGGCGCCCTTCAGAGCGTCCAGAACGCCCTTGCCGCCGCGAACGTAACAGGCCGTTCCCAAGCAAACCCGCACTATGTGCTTGCCGCGCGGCACAGTCGAGAAGAAAGAGTAAAAGCCGACCACGCCAGCCACTTCGCTGTAAGGTTTACCTAGTGCCAAGCTGATCTTTTTCAAGGCCGTCTGCGGCAAATAGCCGAACATCGCTTGCGCGATTTGAAGAACCGGGATCAATGATCCGGGCACGTCGGCGTAGTCCTCCAGGACCTTATCCAGACGGGCCATCAGTTCTTCTTCCGATGCCTGATCGCAACAGGCACAGTTTTGAGACTCGTTGTTCATGTTTCCCTCGATACATCCCACGGGTGTGGCGTCTTACGACAAGCAGAATCTTATATTTTAGGACGCCTATGGGTTTATCGCAACTGGCCCGTTTTATGAGAACAATTCCCCCTGCAGGCAAAACTCATACCGGGCCACACATTGGGCTTAGGGCCAACTAACCCGGCGAGGGACGGACTGAACCACAATACGCAAGAAAGCAACCACTAAAGCGCAAAAACAACATCAAACGACCATTTTTGCATAGTCCCCTCGGAATCGGACACCAAAATATTTACATAATGTTCTCGTAAAATATTTTAATTTTGTCGCTCTTTTTTAACTTAAACACAACGGGCAAAGTCGCCCTTTTCGACTAGAGCTCCCAAGCTAACTCGAATGTCACCAGGCAAGTCCACTATTCACGCCCACGGCAAAGTCAACTGAGCTTGCTTCGAGCAGTGGTGTGCCATGTTTTGTTGACTTTTACGGTTCCGTTTTGCTAGACTGCTGATAATTAGTCTTCTATGCTGATTCACGAATCACCAGTACCGGACCGGCACCCAACCTTCCATCCAACCCCACATCGCAATCCTGGAGCGAAAAGCACAATGACACGAAACCGTACAAATTTCACACGTCGTAATCTTCTTAAATCGGCCGCGGCCGGCGTCACGCTGCCATATCTGGTTTCCCCGCGTGCCATGGGCGCCGACGGCAAGGCCCCGCCCAGCGATCAGGTCAACATCGGCATTATCGGCCTGGGAGGTCGTGCCCGCTCGATGGCCGATACCTGCCGCCCGATCACTAACCTCAAGGTTTCGGCCGTCTGCGATTGCCTCAAGCCGCGTTGCGATTCGTTTGTGAAATCCAAAGGCAAGGGCCTGAACTGGAATTCGTATACCGACTTCAACAAGATGTACGAGAAAGAGAAGCTCGACGGCGTAATGATCGAGACCACCACCCACGCCCGTGCATGGGTTGTCGTGCAAGCCATGGCGGCCGGCATGGACACCTACATCGAAAAGCCCATGAGCCTGACCATCGCCGAAGGTCGGAAGATGGTCAACGCCGCGCGAAAATACAAAAGCGTGACGCAAGTCGGAACGCAACAGCGCTCCATGCCGATTAACAACTGGGCCAGCGACTTGGTCAAGAACGGCGCCATCGGCAAGATCAAGACCGTCTTGGCGCCCAACTTCGTGGGCCCCAACCGTTGGCCCGGTAAACCGGCCCAGCCGCTGCCCGCCGGCGCCGACGCCAAGTGGTGGGATCTGTGGACCAACCAGGCCGAGATGCGGCCCTATCACCGCGACTTGCAACTCGGCTGGATGCGCTGGTGGGACTACGATTCCGGCGGGCTGTGCTACGGCGTGACCGGATGGGGAACCCACAGCTATGACCAGATCCAACGCGCCCTGGGCACCTCCGAGACGGGCCCCACCGAGATCTTGTTGGAAGAGCCCGTCCGCGACGAGCCCTGCGGCAAGTTCGAAACCAAACGCCCCGATGCCACACAGTTGGGATATCTCTTAAATCTGGCCAAGCCGGTATCCGGACCGCGTGCCAAAGTACGCATGAAATACGCTAACGGCACCGAGCTACGCCTACACCTCGACGGCGACTGGGGCCCCGGCCTAGGCGCCATCTTCGTCGGCGAGAATGGCAAGATCGAGATCAACCGCAACAAAATCGCCAGCAACCGCAAAGAACTCATCAACTCGCCCGACAACCCCGGCCCCAACAAGATCAACGAGACCCAGTACCACGTCGAGGACTGGATCGAAGGCATCAAAACCCGCAAGCGCTGCAACGCCGACATCGAATACGGCCAACGCAGTTCGAGCCTCTGCTACCTGGTCAACATCTGCCGCGATGTCGGCCAGGTCGGCAAGACCCTCAAATGGGATCCGGCCACCGAACGCTTCACCAACTGCGACGAAGGTAATAAAATGCTCTCGCGTCCACGACGTAAGGGGTATGAGTTGGCGGATTTGAGTTAGATAGGTCGAAATGTTTAACATGGTTAAGCCCGCAGGGCTGATGATATCAAAGCCCAGGGTTGCCGCGCAGCGGCTACCCTGGGTTACTGATTACAGACCCCTTTTCCGTCTAGATTGGAAATAGCGGATTATGCTCCCAATGGATTGCAAACAACTCGCTCAGTTCTATCGTGAACAATTGTTAGATCGAGTCATGCCGTTCTGGTCATCCCGAACGCAGGACCACGAGCATGGTGGCTATCTGACCTGTTTCGACGAGCATGGGCGGCCCAGCGACGCGACAAAGTATATTTGGTTCCAGGGCCGCCAGCTTTGGATGTTCTCGGCTCTTTGTAATGAAATCGAGCCGCGCGACGACTGGCTGCGGCTGGCCCGCACGGGACGCGATTTTTTGGTCGAGCATGCTTATGCCGGCAACGGCCGCTGGCATTATCAACTCGATCGGGCTGGCACCGTACAGAAAGGAACCATTTCGATATACACCGATCTGTTTGTGCTCGGCGCGCTGTGCGAATATGCGCTGGCTGCCGGCTCGGACGCCGACCGACACCTGATTGAAGAGACTTATGACGCCTTGGAGCGGAACGTCCACGACCCGCAGTTCAAGGATCTTTTTCACGGCACTTGGGATGCCCGCTTCGATCGGCATGGCATATACATGATCACCGCCTGCAAAGCACCTATCGCAGCAAAGGTGCTGGGCCAGGATCGCACGCGGGCATTGACGGACTACTGTCTCGACAAGATCCTTTACACCTTCGCTAACGACGAGCACCGGGTACTGTTCGAATCGGTCGGACGCGACGGCCGACCGCTGCTCGACGATCCCGAGGGCCGCTTGCTCAATCCGGGCCACGCGCTGGAGTCTATGTGGTTCTGCATGGAAGAGGGACTGCGGCGCGGTGATCGGAAGATCGTCGACCGAGCCATCGAAATCGTCGACTGGATGTATGCCCGCGGTCACGACCGGCAATTTGGCGGCGTTATTTCATTCACCGATTTGTTGCAAAGCGAACCGGCCCAAACCGACTGGCATCGCGAAACCGGCCTGGATCCTATGGACAAAGCCTGGTGGGTTCATAGCGAAAGTCTCTACGCACTTGCATTGGCCTCGTTGGCAGGAAACTCTCAACAACGTTTCGACAGCTTCCTCGATTTGCACAACTGGTGCTGGCAACACTTCCAGGATCCACAGTACGGCGAATGGTATCCCGAACTATATCGCGACGGCACGCCCAAGCTTCGCCAGTTCGGCACAATCTGGAAAGCGGCCTATCATCTGCCGCGAGCGTTGCTCAAACTTATGCAATTATTCGAAAGCGAGAGTCGGCCAATTCCCGATTCCACTAGCACGCCTGCAAGATGAAGCAGGTAGGTATGAATCCAAGCAAGTTTCCCGCGGCAATGACCGCAGATTAGGAGTGTGGATCGTGACATCAACTTCTGCTTATAAAATCCGAGTCGCCTTCAGCCTGCTCAGTTTGCTGCTGGCAACAGCATTCGTTCCCTGGATCGTGACAACACCTCACGCGGCCATGGGAGAAGAGATTTATCTCGACAACGGCGTCGTGCGCATCGGCGTCAGACTCGATTTGGGCGGGTCAATAACCTATATGTCCACATCGAATAGTGGCCATAATATCATTAATAATTACGACTGGGGGCGGCAAATCCAGCAGTCCTATTACTCTGGACCGACCGACTACCTGCCAGACGGCGCGCAACAAAGTCCGTACTGGAATCCCTGGCCCTGGAATCCCATCCAAACGGGCGACTGCTTTGAAAATCGCGCCACGGTGCTAGAAAGCAGCAATGATGGCAGCGAAATCTACGTCAAGTCCGTGCCCATGCAATGGGCCCTCAACAATGTGCCCGGCGAAGCCACCTTCGAGACCTGGGTGCGGCTGGAGGGACAGGTCGCTCACGTTCGCTCGCGTCTGGTCAATGCGCGAACCGATACCACGCAACAGTTTCCCGCGCGTCACCAAGAACTGCCGGCCGTTTACACCGTGGGCACGCTTCACCGATTGTTCACCTACAAGGGCACGCGGCCCTTTACCAGTGCGGCGGTGACGGAACTGCCCTATGCGCCTCCGCCTGCTTGGCAAGCCTGGCGCGCGACGGAGAACTGGGCAGCCAATCTCAACGACGACGGATGGGGACTGGGTGTTTATCACCCCGGCAGCGCCCGATTCAAAGGAGGCTTCCACGGCACGCCAAACACGGGCATGTACTGGGAAGATTCGACCGGATACATCTCGCCATTGCACCAAGAAGTTCTAGATCATAACATTACCTATGAGTATGAGTACGATCTGATCCTGGGCACACTCGCTGAAATACGCCAATGGGTCTACGACCATAAGCCGGACACTCGACCCGATTACCGCTTCAAATCGGATCGCCAACATTGGTACTCCAACAAAGGCGACGCCGGATGGCCCATCGCTTCCAACTACCGCGTAAAACTCGACGGCATCGATCCCATGATGTTTGGTCCGGCTTGTGCCTGGCGGGCCGAAGACGTGCCCAAGCTATACATATCGGCGGCCTTCAACTTGGTCAATCCGGCCGCAAGCTCAAAAACGGCCCAGTTGTTCTGGGAAGTAGACAACCAGGGCGGATTCAGCGAACAACAGAGCATCCGCTTCGACATCATTCCCGACGGGCAATTTCATACCTATGAAATAGACCTAACCTCGTCCCAGTTCTACCAAGGCCTGATCTCGCAATTGCGGTTCGACCCCATCGCGCAAGGCCAGACCGGCGACTACGTCGACATCTCCTTCATCTCGCATTGCGAGAATAAGATTGCTGGTGACGCCAACCGCGATGGCCGAGTCGATGACACCGACGCCGCGATACTGGCCACTAACTGGCAAACCCTGACCGCCGCCACTTGGGCCATGGGAGACTTCAATGGCGATGAACGAGTCGACGACGCCGACGCTACGCTCTTGGCCGCCAATTGGCAGTCCGGTGTTTCGGCAACCGCCAGCGCGCCCGAGCCCTCGACGCTGGCCGGCTTGCTGGCATTGTGCCTGGCGGGATTGTCGACCTTGGCACGCCGCTGACTCGCGGATGTCACTCGCACTTTTCCGCTACAACAAGCATCTCGAAATCTTCGGACGTTAGCGTGTGGTCGCGGCTGAATTGGCCTAGGTGGCAGCCGAAGATATCAACTTTTGCAAACCCCGCAGTCTGCAACAGCCAACGCATTTCGGGCGGCGTGTAATAGCGTTCGTTGGTCTGGATCGTCTGCGATTGGCCCGCGTCGTCGGCAAATGTCAACTCCGCTTGATTGCGACACGTCATCACATCGAACGTTAGCTTGTCGATTGTCGTGTCGGAATCGCCTGCGTCAAGAAAATCCTTAACCGAGTGAAACAACGGAAAGAGGGCATTGAGCGTCGTCAGGAGCAATTTGCCGCCGGGACGCAACGCCGCGGCGGCGTGCCTGAGAATGGAATGATTTTTCTCGTCGGTCTCCATCAACGAAAAACCACCTTCGCAAAACATGATGGCCGCGTCGAATTCCTGAATGAAGTGCGGCTGAGTCGCGTCCCGACATTCAAGCTCCACGACAACGCCGGCCTCGGCCGCTTTCTCTCGGGCGAGCCGAAGCTGGCCCTCGGAGAGATCGAACCCGGTTACACTGTAGCCTCGCTTGGCAAGCTCGATGTCGTGGCGGCCCGTGCCGCAACCGATGTCCAAAATGCGTTTGTTGCGATCGCCCCCCAATTCCCTCTCAACGAAGTCGACTTCGCCCACGGTTCCCTGTGTGTACGGCTCCTTGTCGTAAGATTTGCCATAATTAGCGAAAAGCGTCTCGTACCATTGCGTCATGTCGGAATTCCCATAATATCAAAAGCTGAAAACCGGCTGAATGCCTACTCCCCAACTGCCGAGGGTGGGGATTACTCACTCGGACACAGACCGCCCCTCATAGGTTCGCACAAAATCTGATTCCTGCTTTATTTACTGCGCCCGGCTGAGGCTGAAGATCGGCAACATCAGCGCCATGCCGATGCCGCCCACAACAAACCCCATCACGCCGATCATTATCGGCTCTATCAG
>CAZISU010000113.1:0-10419 GCA_964541935.1 uncultured Planctomycetaceae bacterium
CGATAGCATCGGACACGGCGTATATGCCGTTGTCTTCGCAAAATGTTCTGACGTAAACCTGAATCGCCTTGGCCAGCCGCCCGCGTTGTTCGGGATCGGCCAGACGTTTTTCAAAATCGTCGATTTTCAGCTTCTGCAGAAACTTAAGCCGTTTGGCAGCCTGCGGATCTCTTTCATCGCGAGGCTTGACGGCTTGCTCGGCCAGCAAGTCCAACTGTTTGCCGACTTCTTCCTCCGACACACCCAAAAAATAGGCGGACATGCGGACCTTCTCGCCATAGTTGCGGAAGTTGTTGAAGTTAAAAATCAGCGGCTTATCGAGTTTCAAATCTCGCTTTTGAATCAGATAAGCCTCGCGAGTCTGGCTCGACTCACCCGTAAGGCCGGCGCTTCCAAGTTGGCTAATCTGCGGATCGCCAGGTGCCATCTGCATAATGCAAAACGAGATTATCGTCACGCCGAAGAGCGTGGGAATAATCAACAATAGCCGACGTAAAATATAAGACCACAAAGTACGTGCCGTAGTTTTTTAGGTGAAAGTCGTGATGTTCCGTACTCCTCACGTTCCGCGTGAGGAACTTGTTATACCGTTGCCCGGCAATACCCCTTAAGGACCGGTCCGTTTCGCCGTATTACGATACCACTCGCGCGTATCCCGACACGGCCGCACCCGATAGAACTTGACGTTTTCGATGTTCCCGTTCAGGCCGGCCGTCTGTTTCTCGGAAAAGAGAAAAGTATAAGGCTGGTCTTCGTAAATCAGGCGGTGAATTTCATGAAAGAGCTCGTCCTGCTTCTTCTCGTCCAAGGTGACACGAAGTTTCTCGATCAGCGCGTCGACCTTGTCGTTCCGGTAGCCCACGTGGTTCGAGCTTTCCTTCACATCGGCCTGCGAACCGTGCCAGATTTGAAAGGGATCGCCTTTGCTCCAAGAGGTTCCCCAGCCGAGCATCGCGGCATCAAAGTCCCACTTCCGTAGCTTCTGCAACATCAAAGCCCACTTGGCCGGCGAGATTTTCACATCCACGCCGATCTTGCGGCAGTTCTCCTTGATGATTTCACCGATCGTCCTGAAAGAAGGCGCATCGGCGAATACCATCAAATCGAAGCTGGCAGTGACTTTCACGTTGTTAATCATTTTATCGCGAATGCCATCCCCGTCCGAATCTTTCCAGCCGGCCTCGTCCAGCAGCTTACGGGCCTTGTCCAAATCATATGCAATCGGCTTCAGTTCGGGGTCGGCCGCGCGGCTTCCCGGCAAGAACGGGCCGGCAACTGGAATTGCCAAACCCTTGAAAACATTGTCGATTATCTGTTGCACGGGCGTGGCGTGCGCCATCGCCTTACGGAAGCGTTTATCCTTAAAAAGATCACGGCGAAGATTATAGCCCACATAGCGGTAGCCGGGATATTCGAAGTCCACCATCTTCACCTTGCCCGCCAGGACGTTGGGGTTCTGCTTACACTGGATAAACTTGTCCTTCTGCGAAATCGCCGCCCAATCCAACTCGTTTTGCAACACCAATTGCGTGGGCGTATTGGGGTTGGGAATGCACTGATAAACTATTCGGCTGAAGTAATACGGGGCACCCCAGTAGTTTGGATTTCGCTCCAAAACGAGTTCCTGGTTGCGCTTCCACTTTTTGAACATCATGGGCCCCGTGCCGCACATCTTGTTGTTGGCCCAATGATTATTGAAACCTTCAGCAAACTCCTTCGAGGAAAAATCGAAGGAAATTGGCTCACCGTCTTTGTCCACCGAATATACGTGTCGCGGAATGATCGGAAAACCTGCCAAGGTGAACTCCTTGGACAAAAA
This sequence comes from uncultured Planctomycetaceae bacterium, assembly GCA_964541935.1. GTDB lineage: Bacteria > Planctomycetota > Planctomycetia > Pirellulales > Thermoguttaceae > JAFGTN01. Next base: position 1,820 of record CAZISU010000113.1, read on the forward strand.
GTAGGGTTTGGTCCACTTCACCGTTACCGTGTACTTATCCACCACGTCCAGCTTGATCTTGTATCGCTTAGATGCTTCTTTAGCATCGGGGTCTTCGTAATAGCTGCGGATATGAGCCGCTTCCACATACGGGTTTAAGACGCTATCGAACGTGAATTTGACATCGCGACTGGTAAACTCTTTCTCGGGCAGGAACTCGCCGTTGGGCAACTGCATGGGGTGCCACTTGACGCCCTTGCGCAAGTGGATCGTATAGGTCAACGTGTCTTCGTCGAATTCCCAATGGGTTGCCAACCCCGGAAGAATATTACCCGGATCTTTGAAATCTTGCTCGCCTAGGTTTTCGTAGACCAAACGTTGAAACGCGTTGCTCACGTTGTCGCTTGCCGTAATACCGTTGATCGTGTCTGGTCCTTGCGGATAGGACATCTGCAACACATCGTCTTTCGACGGCTTCACGCCGCCCATCGTCAGCTTCGATGCAACCGCCCCCGCGGAATCACCCGCGGTTTTGTCCTTTGCCGACGCCGAATCGGACTGCTCAACCGCCTTGGGCCCGCAACCAATCGTGACACAAAGCCCCAGCATGGCCAAACAAGAACAAGTAATTAGCAGACGCGTCGAAACGGAAAATATCGGATGAACCTTCATACCTGGATTATTCCTATTCTAATGAAAAGAGTTGGGATGACTTTCTTACACAGTCAACCTGCGCGAGTGGCATCCTAGACATCGCATGCCAACCGGTCAATGTCGCTTCCCCCCGATCGGCTAGTCATTCAATACAGCGAACCTTTGCAGGCAATGCAATATTCCCCAATACGGAAAACGGGCCAGATTCGTTCGCAACATAGAAATTCTAGGTAAGATCGGGAGGGATATTCTGTTTAGCCCAGTCGCAAGCGACCGGTGTGCAACCAGCAGGATTTGATTTATTCACAAACTCAGCCACCAGCCGTACAGGGGGCTATCCATCCCGCTTTTGCTCCCGCAATCGCCGCGAGGCGGCTTCCATTGTGCGGCGCTCTTTTTTGGTGAGGCTATCGGCGCCTTGGGTGTGGATTTTGGCCAGAATCCGGTCCACCTCTTCTTCGTTTTGTTTTTCCTTGGCCTCTTGCCGGATTTCCGAGCGGCTGGGCTGCGCTGGAGTGAAATCTTCTTGCGGCGGCTGTTTGCCTGAATCACCTCTGCCTGAGTCACCGTAGCTATCTTTGTAGCTGCTACCGTGATCATCGCCCGGGTCATGCACGCGCAGCTTGGGCCCTCGTTTGAACAACCCTTTGGGAATCCAGTGGGTGGGAATCCAAGGTTCGACCGTGCGGCTGATGTTCCAACGGAACTTGAAGTAGGCCAAAGCGAAACCGGCCCCGGCAAGGTGCACACCATACGCAACGTTCGGTTCGTCGGCCGCGCCCTGCATGCCAAAGATATTGTAAACGATCAGCATAACGCCCAATATCCAGGCCGGCATGGGGATTACGAACATGAACAAGATGGTTTGCTTGGGGAAATTCAACGCGAAAAGCAGCATAACGCCAGTAATAGCACCAGATGCACCGACTAGAAAAGCATTTTGCCCCGTGCCCTGGATTGTGTTGAGAATACACCAAAGGACGCTGCCAAAGACAATCGTCAGCATGTAAAACCAAAGGAACTCTTTACGTCCGTAACGCTGCTCGACCATCCGCCCCAGGAAAAAGAGCCCCAGCATGTTGAACAGTATGTGCTGATAAAAGGGGTACGAGGCATGGGCAAACCCGCAGGTAAGGAATTTCCACCATAACCACGGTTGGGCGAGAACGCCCACATTAACCGAGAGGGCATGGGAAATCATGCCGTTTCCACGCGGACCAACGAAGGCGTCTAGAATGAATATGGCCACGTTGATGGCAATGATCCATCCGATAGCCGTGGCCGGCGCGCGTAGAACCAAGCCCGGCCGTTGCGGCTCTTGATAGTAGTCTCGGTCGTAGATTCCCATGCCTTTTCAGCAGCCCCTTTTGGGGGGCCGTTAATATGTTTACTATTTAAAAACTGCTGCACCGACCGCAAGCCGGATCATAAGCCCCGGTATTATTACGCAGCGTATCTGAAAAAGCCTAGGTCATTTCGGCTAAAATGGCTGGGAATGTTGCTGAAACCGCGCTTGCTGGGGCTTTCGGGAAGGGAAAACACGGCTATTCGCCACATCTTGTGTGATAATGGGGGGGGCCGTGGGCTTTAAGATTTGAGACTTGAGGCCGTAGGCCGGGTTACAACCCGGCGTTTGCAGTGACCACTGTTTTCGCAGCCGGGATTGCAACCCGGCCTACGAGTCTCCCTCGCTTGCGCTTCGGGTTAGTATTACACCCTAACACGGCAGCCCTACTCAACACTGGCCGTCTGCATATCGACCTTACGTACAGCTTCGAGTTGATCTTTGGCGATTTTGGCCGCCAGCTCACGGTTGCTCTTCATGAGGCTCTCGATTTTTTTGGCCCTATCCGCAACCGCATCTTCCAGAGATTTCTGATGGGCCGTAACGATATCCCGTTCGCGGGTCATCTCGGCCAGTTCTTTTCTAAGGGCCGTGATCTCGGCCTGACGGAACTGAACCTGCACCTTGGCGTCGGCCACGGCCGCATCCATGAGTCCTTTATTCGCGGCCGCCGTGTTGCGGGCCTCGGTCAGCATGGAACGTTGTCGGTCGTAGGTATCGAACAGAAACTGGTAGTCGCGCAGTTTGCGTTGCTTGTCGTCTTTACCGTCCGTGACGTACTCTTCCAGCGAGTCCTTGGGGATAACTTTTTCAAGATCCTCGGGCGTCATTTCCGCAAAAACGTCGTGGTCGTCGGTGGGCATAATCTCGCACAGGGTCCACGGTCCACGGCTGCCGGCCAGACGTTTGAGCGACTGGGGAGTGAATGCTCTACTGGGAATCATGCCGACTTGCTTGTTCTTTTCGTCTACCTGCTTAACCACAAACTGGCCTATATAGCGGCCACCGGCGTTAAACGGGTTTTCGTCGAATACGGCCAGAATCGTTTTGTCGGTAATGCCGTGCCGGTCGGGGAAGTCGGTCGTAACGCGCACCGCGCCGATTTTCGGGTCGGCCATTTGCGGCTTGCAGTTGTACCACACGCGGCCACGCCCAATCAGCGCCTTGTAGACGGCCGATTGCATTTTCAGCAAACCGATCTGGGTATCGTCGTCCTTCACTCCATAGCGAAGCGTCACCACCTTGTCTTCAAGCTTCACGATCTCCTTCTCGTGCTTCTTGGCCGAACTGCGCCAATACTCGTGCGTTTTCAGCACCTGCGCGCTGAAATAGAAGAACACCAGCGATACCACAATAATCAGGCCCACAAAGACCTTGTTCCAGATGTTCATAGCGTCCTCTAGCCACTCTTCTCAGGTCGGATTGACAATACCGACCACCGTAAGACAGTAAATCACCCCCCACAGGTGGCTACTAACCCTATCAACCACCAACCTCGATACTATTCCGGACCGTTGCCAGTGTCAAGCTTTAGCTATAAAGCGAAGGCATATGCGTTTCGCCCAGGCCGCCTGACCATACTAATGCCATTAAACTTCATCTATTTTACCTAACCGGAATTATCGTTTAAGTCGCCACCACCCGGCAGCCGAACTGATAGATGGTCAAGAAATGTACGCCTCGGCGGACATCAACCCCCGCCACACAGCCAGATGAACACGTCAGCAATGGTGGTATACGGCTTTTTGGCCACGAAAGTCTGGGGCAACAAATGAATGGCTCGTCCTAATTAATGTTTTTTTAGCGTAGGGTGCGTCCGTGACGCACCATGGGCACCCACCCATTAGAACATCGCGGGCGAACCAAGCGGACATACATCACAAAACTGCCTCAATATAAGAGCGTGATTGAGTAACATGCAGTCCTGCCCAAAAAAACACCTAAGTCTCGTCGTCATAACGGCCATAGTCGTCGGGCTTTCGGGCTGCACGCGGGCTTTCTATCGAGATCAGGCCGACCGCGAGGTAGCCTGCATCGTCAATCAGACATCGTTCGGCACCGAGTCGGTTATCCCCAATCTCACGATCATGCCCCACCCGCAGTCGCGGATGTTTACGCCCGGTTCACCCGACTGCCCCCCCATGCCGCCCGACGATCCGGTTTCGCACCGCTACATGCAATGCGTTGACGGCAAGCGGGGCTGGCCCTGCTGGGACGAGTACGGCCACACGCCCTATGTACAAAACCCCAAATGGCGTAGCTATCTGCCCTGCGACCAGGACGGCATTCTGGTGCTGGACCGTCAGGCGGCCGTGCAGGTCTCATTGCTCGAATCGAGGGAATATCAGCGTGAACTGGAAAACCTTTACCTTAGCGCTTTGGACGTAACATTCCAGCGCTTCCGCTTCGACGCACAGTTTTTCGGTGGCAACGATACTTTTTTCACGGCCGATGGCCGCGACCGCGCGGGCTTTTCCAGCAGCGAGTTGCGTACCGATACCGACCTCGAGCTTCGCAAGCTATCGGCGACAGGCGGCGAGTTGGTCGTGGGCATTGCGAACTCGCTGGTATGGCAGTTCGCCGGCCCGGACGACTATAACGGCCGCACACTGCTGGACTTCTCGCTCGTGCAACCGCTCCTCCGCGCCGGCGGGCGGGCCGTGGTCCTCGAACGCTTGACCGACGCCGAGCGCGCATTGTTGGCCAACATCCGTCAAATGCAACGTTTCCGCCGCGCGTTTTACATCCAAACCATCGCCGGAGGCGGCAACGTCAGTGGAGTTTCGCGCGGCGGGGTCACGGTCGGCGCGGTTTCCGCGGGACCGACATCCACGGTCGGAGGTCTATTTTCACTGCTTTCCCAGCAAGTGCAAATCCGCAACCGCCGGGCCAACATCGCCGGATTGCGAGACACGCTCAACCGTCTGGAAGCATATTACGAAGCCAACCGCGTCACCCGCCTGCAAGTCGACCAATCGCGCCAAGGCCTCTACACCTCGCAAACGTCGCTATTGCGGCTACAGGTCAGCTATCAAGATCGATTGGATGCCTACAAAATTCAGCTTGGCCTGCCGCCAAATATAGAAGTCCGCTTAGACGACAAACTGTTGGACAAATTCAACTTTGTAACGCCCAAAATGTCCGACACCCGCGACGTTGTAGCGCTGCTCTTGGCCGAGATGCGCGAAGCACTGCCCGACAACGGAGCTGTTCCAGCGGGCGCTGTTCCTGCAGCCTGCGACTTCCAAAAGCAGCTCGCCGAAATCTGCGGCCAGAGCCGCATGCGACTCTCCGAAACCCACAGCGATTTCGAAAAGCTCATGCTGGTTCTGCCCGAACGCAGACAGCATCTGGCCATGCTCTCCAAACGCCCCGAGGTACTCAGCGGCGACGTCGACCCGGGCGTGTGCAGCGTGGTCGCATTAGACCTTCGCGTCGATCTTCTACGTCAAGATTTCCTCAATGGCACCGACTCTAACCTTCCGCTGGACGCGCGGCGGAACGCAACCCTCTCGCAGCTCGAACAACTGGCCAGCCAGGCGCTGCCGGTCTCCGAAGAGTTGATCGAGCAGACCGATCTGCTAGCGGGCGAATTGCTCGAATTGTCGCTCGTTCAAGCCCGCGCGCGTTTAGATGCGGCCACGCTTCGCCCGGTCAACATCAGCGCACCCCAGGCATTTGATATTGCCCGCGAATATCGTCGCGATTGGAAGAACGCTCGTGCCGCATTGGTCGACGTCTGGCGTCAGATCGAGGTGCGAGCCAACGAGTTGGAAAGCGATCTGGACATCGTTTTCACGGGCGATATGACCACCAAGGACGGCCACCCCTTCCGCTTCCGCGGCACCACCGGACGCCTGCGTGTGGGCCTGGAATTCGACGCGCCCTTGACGCGGCTGGTCGAGCGCAACGACTATCGCGAGGGCCTCATAAATTACCAACAGGCGCGGCGAACCTACTATGCTTACGAAGACCGCATCAACCAGAACTTGCGTGCCTCGCTTCGCGTCATGAGCCAAGACCAATTGGATTTCGAGATCCGTCGCGTGGCTGTCCACATCGCCGCCGACCAAGTCAACCAGGCCTGGCTGGCCCTAAACGAACCGCCCCGCCCCGGCGAGCAAGCCGGATCCAACCTCGGTCCCACGGCCGCCCGCGACCTCGTAAATGCGCTCTCCGGTTTGCTCAACACACAAGATGAGATCCTCGACATCTGGGTAGCGAACGAATCGCGACGCATGACGCTCGACCTCAACCTCGGCACCATGCGCCTCGACGACTGCGGCATGTGGATCGACCCGGCCGAATTCCCCTTCGACGCAGACCTCACAACCCCAAACCCAGACGATCCCAACGCTCCAGCAAACGACCCCGCCGCAACCAACGGCAACACAATCAACGGCGTCAGACTCCTGAAAGCCCCAGCCTTCAATACCCCCAACATCGACAACCCCCAAGATCCCCAACGCCTCCCCAACGACTGGCTCTTCCCCGTCCCGGCGCCGGCCGATATGCCGGACGAACTGCCCCAAGATCCGCCCGAAGAACTACCGGCCCCGGCTCCGGCCCCGCTTGCAAAAGAAGCCTAACGGGTAGACGAAGAATTTTTCGTTTGCTTTTGACCGACCTCATAAGCCTTCTTGAAATCGACGTCGGCCTTTTCCCGTTCGCCGCGAAACGTATAAACCACGGCCCGCTCGGAGTAATGCTCTCGATTCTCCGGCTCAAGTTGAATCGCCCGATTACAATCGGCCAGCGCGGCATCTAGATTTTTTTGACGGCGATGGATTTGGGCACGAGCAATATAGGCTTTGGCCAAATCCGGCTTGATCTCAATCGCTTGGTCCAAATCGGCAAGAGCCTGTTTGGGATCGCTACTCCGATGAAATCTCGCTCTGCCTAGTAAGAACGTGGCGCTGCTGGGTTTCAACTTGATCGCTTTATTGATGTCGTCCAGAACAGTCGCATACCTCTTCTGATCTGCGGTATCGAGAATATCCCAAAACTGCTTTTTAGATAGTCCTTCGTTCTGCCCCGGATCGTCCTTACAAAAACTCTCTCCCGAGCAACTTTTATCCTCTCTTCCTTTTTCCGTCTCGATTTCCTGCTTCTCCGCCCCCTCTCCAAACAGCGAAAAGTCTAACCCAGACACACCAGGAACAAACGATTGCTTCCTGATTGCTTGATTTGCAACTGAGCCTCTTTTCTCACGAACAGATTCATCTAATCCCCTATTCATTCGATACAGCATTTTCCACTTGACCATCCCTCGCCAAAAATAAGCTCCCGCGGAATCGGGCTTCAATTCGATTATTTTGTTGTAGTCCGCGATGGCTTCTTCTAGGCGGTCTTGACGACATAACAAATCGGCCCGATTGCACAATACCCAGGTGTTTTCCGGATATTTATTTTGTAGTCTGTTAAGTTCGACCAGGGCTTTATCCAAATCCTTTTTGGACATCATAGTGTAAGCCGATCCTGCCTGGGTGAAGAAACTGTCTTCGTCCAACTCTTGCGCCTTCTTGAAGCTGTCAAGCGCTTCTTCAAATCGGTCTGAACAAGCTAAGCAGTATCCACGAATGGCATATACTGACGCGTCTTTAGGATCTATCCGAACCGCCTCATCGCAGTCGCTCAGCGATTGATCGTATTCCTTTAGATTCAGATACACATACGCACGCATCTGATAAGCGAGTTTTTCATGCGGATTGATTCGCAATGCAAGCGTCAGAAAGTCGACGGCCTCTTGGTATCTATCGGCCTGGTACAATCGTGCTCCAAGCATCAGATAAATATTCGCGTTATCCGGATCCAAGGCAACGAGCCGTTCATAATCGGCCAAGGCGGCGTCCCAATCACCTTTCTGCGAGAAGGCAAGGCCGCGGTGCATGATGACACGTTCGTTGTTCGGCTCGGTCACCAGGACGGCCGAATAGTCGGCCACGGCCTGGTCGAAATTGCCGAGACGGGCATGTGCATACCCCCGTGCATGGAGCCAATTAGGGTTATTAGGATTTGTTTCAATAAAAACATCAATGTCGGAGATGAAAAGCGGCCAATCAGAAAGCTTATAAGCAAGTTGGATGCGATTTTTTCTGTAGAGTAGTTTATCCGGCTCTAGCAATATTGCTTCAGAAATATCGGCCAATGCGGCTTGAATGTCACCGGAGGCATCCTTCGAGGCAGCACGGCTATTGTAGACCCTAGCGAGATCGGAGGCCCCCAACTCTATTGCTTTGTCGAGATCGGCAATGGCCGCGGCATGTTTTTCAAGAAGGAGATTCAAGATGCCACGATAATGATAAGCATCACCCGATTTCGGCTCGAGCCGCATGGCGGTGTTAATGTCAGCTGCAGCTTTATCGAGCTGTTTTAGTGATAAATAGCACTCAATGCGATATTCCAACGCCTCGCTATCTGCCTTATCAAGGGTGCATACCCTGGTTAAATCGGTGATTGCAGCGGCATAACGACCAAGATTCATAAAAAGACGAGCTCGCTCATATCGCAGTCTGATATTGTCAGGCTCGAATTTCAGTGCCTTGCTTATATCGTAAGTCGCCTCATCCAAATTCCCTTGCATCTCATGGCAATAAGCGCGAAGGGAATATCCCTCAGGTAA
>CAZISU010000114.1:0-10418 GCA_964541935.1 uncultured Planctomycetaceae bacterium
ATTAACCCGCCCTAAAAAGAAAATCAATTTTACAGAAGAACGGTTGCTTTATCGATTATTCTGCTGGATAATCCCGTCGACACCCTGATGCTGCAACGTCTGGCAACCTCGCTTGTGGGGATGTGGGAAAAGACCGACTCGCTCAGTAACAAGCTGGAGCGAATGATACACACGGTTTCCGCTTGCGCTCATGAAATATCGATAAGAAAAGAAGCGGAAGAAGAAGCCAGCAGCTATGCCACGACGGTCGAGGAGACCAATAAATCGCTGGAGAAGTTATACGAGGCTTCTGAGGCCGCGGCCGCCGCAAAAAGCGAATTCCTGGCTAACATGAGCCACGAAATTCGTACGCCCATGACTGCCATACTGGGGTTTGCAGAGGAACTGCTGGAACCGAGTTTGTCCGAAGGCGAAAGGATTGCCGCGGTAAGCACGATTCAACGCAACGGCAAACACCTGCTTTCGATCATCAACGATATTCTGGATGTCTCTAAAATAGAGGCGGGCAAGCTGCATATCGAGAAAATCGCCTGCTCGCCGAGCCAATTGGTCGAAGACGTTCGGTCTTTGATGGACGAACGCGCGCGACGTAAACATTTGAAGTTCAAAACCGCCAGCGTGGGCCCCATACCGAGAAGTATCCAGAGCGATCCTACCCGTATTCGACAGATTCTAATCAATCTCGTCGGTAATGCAATTAAGTTCACCGACCACGGACATGTGATAATCAGCTACGGGATGGAGTCGCAAGACGACGCGGGAGATGCTATTTTCTTCGAGGTATCGGACACGGGCATCGGGCTGACATGCGAACAAATCGAGCGTCTGTTTTCGCCGTTTTCACAAGCTGATTCTTCCATAACCAGAAAATTCGGGGGCTCGGGCTTGGGGCTGACGATTTGCAAACGCCTGGCCGAAAAACTTGGCGGGCGAATTTCCGTCACAAGTAGCCTGGGCCAGGGCAGTATGTTTCGGGTTGTGATGCCGGTTGAAGTTTCGGCCGCAAACGAACCTGCCGAGGAAGAGCTTGCGAGAGATTGCAGCGAGGCGGGCAATGTAAATGACGATCTTCGTGAAAGTCCGCGGGAAGAGTTACTGCCAAACCTTCGCATTTTGGTGGCCGAAGACGCGCCCGACAACCAGCGCATCATCCGCGTTATTTTGGAGAAGGCGGGTGCCCATGTGTCGATGGCCGGGAACGGCAAGACGGCCGTTGAAATGGGCGCTAAAGAGGTGCGTAAAGGAGAACCGTTCGACTTGGTGCTAATGGATATCCAGATGCCGATCCTTGACGGTTATCGAGCAACGGCCATGCTCCGCGAAAACGGATACAACGGACCGATCGTCGCGCTTACGGCCCATGCCATGGGCAGCGAGAACGAAAAGACCCGCGAAGTCGGCTGCAACGCTTATCTACCTAAGCCCTTCACTCGCGAAACCCTGCTTTCGGTCGTCGCCGCTTTAACGTGTCGGAACGAGAACGTCTGCCGGCGGTAGAGACATCGCTTGCGAGTTTTGCTGGACTGGGGTATCTTTAGTAATAGAGATGCCACTTTTTCCAGGATGCATGCCGATGCCTGACGAGCCAATGCCTGACGAACCGTCCGATCTTTCACCGAAGCGAGTTGCCACAATACTCGATTCTATTGCCGATGGTGTATTTACCGTCGACCGCGACTGGAAGATCACCTCGTTCAACCGGGCGGCCGAAAAGATCACCGGTTTTTCCCGGCAGGAGGCCGTGGGGCAGAAATGTTTCGACATTTTTCAGACAAATATCTGTCAGACGGCTTGCGCGCTGCGGCAGACAATCGAAGGTGGTTCCCAATTGATCGACCGCCGCGTTGACATACTTGACCGGCAAGGCGAAGTAATTCCCGTCAGCATCAGCACGGCCGTTTTGTGTGATGAAAATGGGCAAACGGTGGGCGGGGTGGAAACCTTTCGCGATCTGTCCGACATAGAACTTTTGCGCAAGGAAATCGACGACCGCTACACATTCTCAGACATTATCAGTAAGAACCACAAAATTCGGCGGATTCTAGACATCCTGCCCGACATTGCGGCGGCCGACAGCACCGTGCTGATCGAAGGGCCCACGGGTAGTGGGAAAGAACTTTTCGCCAAGGCCATACACAATCTCAGCAAGCGCGAGGGCGAAAAATATATTGCCGTGAACTGCGGGGCTCTGCCCGACACTCTGCTGGAATCGGAGTTGTTCGGCTACAAGAAGGGCGCCTTTACCGATGCCAAGTCGGACAAGCCAGGACGCTTTGCGATGGCCGAGGGTGGAACTATTTTCCTCGACGAAATCGGAGATATATCTACCGCCTTGCAGGTTAAACTGCTGCGTGTTTTGCAAGAACGGGAATACGAACCGCTGGGGGCAACCGCGACCAGTAAGGCAAACGTGCGCGTGATTGCCGCTACTAACCGCTCGCTCGACCAGCTTGTGTCGCTAGGCAGTTTCCGCGAAGATCTCTTCTACCGACTGAATGTCGTGCGTCTGAAGTTACCGGAACTGCGCGAGCGGCGGGAAGATATCCCGCTTTTGGCAGCACATTTCTTGCGTCAGTTCAACGCCGGCCAGGGCCAGGAAATCGATCGAATATCGGAAGAAGCTCTGGCCGTGTTGATGAAATACGACTTCCCCGGCAACGTGCGGCAATTGCAAAATACGATCGAGTACGCGGTGGTTCTCTGTCGGGGTCGGACCATCGAGGTGGATTGCTTGCCAGCCGATATTGTCAATGCCGCTGCAAGCGACGAAAAATCTCCCGAGCTGTTAGATCCCCTGGGCGAGGCGGAAGCCGAGGCGATCATCGAGGCCTTGCGTCAGAACAGCGGTCATCGTGGTAAGACGGCAGCCGCGTTGGGTATCGATAAAACGACGCTTTGGCGGAAGATGAAGCGATTTTCCATTAGCTTCCCGTCATCACCTGGCCGGCCGAAAGGCTTGCATTAACGCAATGATTGCTTGCTATTAATTGCGTGCACACCTCTCTTTCCCTTGCTGGGAATATGGTGCAGATTATTATCCTTACGTTGTATGTTCCTGCGTGGCAATGACTTACGGATAAATAACGGTGATCTTTTGCTGAATGGCACACCTATTGCGTTTAAGGGGCATGCAAGTGTTCATTGATCTGCCTGAAGTATTACTAAATATGTCGCATACAAGAGTGGCCATACCGTTGTTCGGGACGCGGGTTTCGCCCCGCTTCGATTGTGCTGGGACCATACTGCTGGTTGAAATTGTCGATTCGAGTTGTGGCAACCGCCAGCAGATCGATACCGCCGAAATGGCTCCGCATGAGCGAATCAACAGGCTGCTTGAATCTGGAGTCGACACGGTCGTGTGCGGCGGCATCGATCGCTGGTCGGCCGAATCGCTGCAAGCATCGAACGTCAAGATCTACGCTTGCAACACGGGCGAGGCCGAAGATGCCTTGGAGAAGCTGCTCGAAGGCACATTGCCCAATGGCAGGTTGAACCCCAACAGATCGGATTGCGTCGGCGCGGGCCGACGTGGACAACAATCAAACCCTTCGTCTTCGGAAAATTGTTGCCGACGACGAGGTCGGTTCGGCCAACGTGGCCGCTCTCAAGAGGAGTCGTGAGAAGAGCAATGTCGAAAATCGTCGTTACCACCCAAAGTTCAAGCCCTCAAGCCGAAGTCGATCCACGTTTCGGACGGGCCGCCTTTTTCCTCGTGTTCGATAGCGAAGGCGGCAGCCCGGAAGTACACGATAACAAACAGAATCTGAATGCGGCCCAGGGCGCAGGCATCCAGACCGGCCAAAACGTTGCCCAACTCGGCGCCGAAGTCGTGATCACGGGAAACGTTGGCCCCAAGGCGTATCATCTGCTCGAAGAAGCCGGTATAAGGGTCTTTCGCTTCGCTGGCGGAACGGCCGAAGAGGCCGTGCAGAAATGGAAAGACGGGCAGTTATCACAAGTCGAAGGGCCGACCCAGGCGGGTCATTGGAGCTGAAATTACACGATGAAATGTCACCTTGACTGCATACCCTGCTTCATAAGGCAGGCGTTACAGGCGGCGCGGTTTGTTTCTGACGATCCGGCCATGCATGAAAAAGTTGTTCGTGAGGTCTTGCAGCGGGCCGCGGGAATGGATTACAACGATCCTCCGCCGCTTATGGCCACGCAAATCCAAAGGTCAATCCGCGAGTTGACCGACTGCGCCGATCCTTACCTGGGCGTGAAACAGTATTTCAACCGCCGTATCATGGAGATGCTCGACGATTTTCGCGACAAGATCAATCGCAGCGACGAGCCTTTCGAAACGGCCGTGCGACTGGCAATTGCTGGAAACATTATCGACTTTGGTCCCACGGTGGGGGTCGATGATGCAATGGTGCTCGATGCCGTGAAGCGAGCCCTGATCGCGTCGATCCCCAGCGAATCCATGCAACTGATGCGAGATGAAATCGAAAAGGCGGAGAAGATTCTGTATTTGGCCGACAACGCCGGCGAGATAGTTTTCGACCGTTTGCTGATCGAGCAAATGCCGCGCAAGAAGATCACGTTGGCCGTCAAAGGCGGGCCGATCATTAACGACGCTTTGCGCGAGGACGCCGAATCGGTGGGACTGGTGGAAATTGTCGAGGTTATCGACAACGGCTGCGACGCGCCGGGCACTGTGCTGGCAGCCTGTTCGAGCGATTTCCGCAGCCGGTTCGAAGCGGCCGACTTAATCATTTCCAAAGGGCAAGCCAATTTCGAAACATTGAGTGACGTTGACGCAAAAATCATTTTCCTACTGACGGCGAAGTGCCCTGTGGTCGCGGGCGAGATCGGGTGCAAGATGGGGGATATGCTCGTGTGTCCGGGCAAGGGCTTCCGCGTGGACGAGGAGTCGTCGAGCAAGGTGGCTTGAGTAGGCAAGGCGAGCAGATTTTACGGGAGTGAATCGAACAATTGCAATCATCAAACCCCTGCCGTTTGAATGGTAGGGCCGTAATGGCGGCGGGGTGCAGATGGCGACGGCGGGTTTCCCACACTCGAATAACCATTCGAGTGTGGGCCCCGCTTTCGTTTTTTTGAGGTTTTGAATTTTAGTATTGTCACTACATCAGAGAAGAACTCATGATTTTAGCTTTGGCTAGTGGCAAAGGCGGTACCGGCAAGACGACCATTTCGACGAGTCTTGCCTGGACGCTGGCTGGCGATGGGCAGCGGCTGACGTTGGCCGACTGTGACGTGGAGGAGCCGAACTGCCATTTATTTCTGTCGACGCAAGCAATAACCTCCAAGACGGTATCCGTCCCCATTCCTTATATAGACCCGAATAAATGCACCAACTGTGGTGCTTGCTCGGATGTGTGCCGTTTCAACGCGCTTGCCTGTTTGCCCAAAAAGGTTGTCGTCGCCGAGGAACTGTGTCACGGTTGCGGCGCGTGTGGTCTGGCGTGTCCGACAGGCGCGATTTCGGAGACGACGCGCGTGGTGGGCAAGATAGAAAGCGGGCGGCACGACAAATTTCCGCTTATTACGGGGAAGCTTCGCGTGGGCGAGGCCATGTCGGTGCCTTTGATTCGGGCGGTTAAAAAGGCGGCCGGCGCCTCGGATCTGGTAATCCTCGATGCCCCGCCCGGCACTACCTGTCCGGTGATCGCCGCTGTGAAGGGCGTCGATTTCGTGTTACTGGTCACCGAGCCGACGCCTTTTGGACTGAACGACCTGCGTCTGGCGGTCGAGCTGGTTCGTCAATTGGACCTGCCGTTTGCCGTGGCCTTGAATCGTAGCGACGTCGGCGACGACGGCGTGCGAGATTATTGCCGGTCGGAAAAGATAGACATTCTGCTGGAGATACCCAACGACCGCCGCGTGGCTGAGGCCTATTCTCGTGGGCGTATCGTGGCCGAGTCTTGTCCACAGTATCGAGAGCAGTTCCGCGGTTTATATAAAGCGATAAAAGAGCGGTGTGAAGTATGAAAGAACTTGTTGTAATCAGTGGCAAGGGCGGCAGCGGCAAGACTAGCTTGGTGGGGTCGTTGTTCGCGCTGGCCGAAAACGCGGTCGTTGCCGACTGCGATGTCGATGCGGCCGATCTACATCTGATATTGAGCCCGATGGTCGAGCGCCGCGAGGATTTTCAGGCCGGTGCCGAGGCGATAATCGACCAACAGCAGTGCATCGGCTGTGGGAAATGCTATGATGTCTGTCGGTTCGACGCGATTCGCGCTGAACCATATCGGGTTGTGCCGACCGACTGCGAGGGCTGTGGGGCGTGTTTGCAGGTTTGTGCGGCGGCGGCCATTCGCATGGAGCCGACCATTTGTGGGCAATGGTTCGTTTCCGAAACTCGCCACGGGCCCATGGTGCACGCGCGATTGGGAATCGGTAGCGAGAACTCGGGCAAGCTGGTTTCGTTGGTGCGCACTCAAGCGAAACAACGCTGCCTCGACGATGGTCGTGATTTACTGCTGGTTGACGGGCCTCCGGGTATCGGCTGTCCAGTGATCGCATCGATCGGCGGGGCCGACCTGGTGTTGGCCGCGACCGAGCCCACGCCGTCGGGGTTGCACGACTTGGAACGCGTGGCCCAGTTGGCCCGCCACTTCGATATACCTATTGTTGTTTGCATCAACAAGTGGGATCTCAACGCTGAGATGAGCGGGCGGATCGAGCGACGAATGCAAGCGGAGGGCATCCCCGTGGTGGGCCGCATTCGTTACGACGACGCCGTCACCAAAGCGCAGATCGCCGGCTTGACCGTGGTCGAGTTGGCCGATAGAAACACTGCCGGAAGTGACGGCGAGGCCACGGGAATCGCCGCTGACATTAAAAACATTTGGCACGCGCTGCAGCCACATCTGGCACGGGCGGGTCGCCTGGTACAACTAACCATTTCAAAAAAACAAGAAAAACAAAACAAGGAAAACCAATGAGCACCGAATCCGATTCGAAGAGAAAAACGATGATTGTGGCCATTCCCATCGCCGATGGTTGCCTGGCCATGCATTTTGGGCACTGCCAGGAGTTCGCCCTTATCGAGGTCGACGTGGCCACAAAGGAAATCGTGGGCGAACGTCGCTTGACGCCGCCACCCCACGAGCCGGGTGTTTTGCCGGCCTGGTTGGCCGAACTGGGGGCCAACGTGATAATCGCCGGAGGGATGGGCGGTCGAGCCCAGGCTCTGTTCGCCGAGAATGCCATTCAAGTCGTTACAGGCGCCCCAGCCCTGCCGCTGGCGGAAATCGTAAGCGGTTATCTGGCCGAAAAACTTGAAACGGGCGACAATCTTTGCGATCATTGAATAAGATGATCGATGATTTGCGCATTACAGTTCTGGTCGACAACACAGTTACCCGCGCGGGTTTACTGGCCGAACACGGTCTGTCGCTATGGATAGAAGCCGGGCGGCGACGTATCTTATGGGACGTCGGTCAAGGCGAGGTTCTTAGGCATAACGCGGAGAAAATGGGCATCGATCTGGGTACGGCCGAAAGCCTGGTGCTCAGCCACGGGCATTACGACCACACGGGCCGCCTCGACGACGTGCTTGAAGAAATGCCCACGGCTTGTCTGTACCTTCACCCGGCCGCTGTGAAGAAGAAGTACTCACGTTGTCTGGCGCCGCCGCACCGCGACGTGGGCATGCGCGCACCCGCGCGGATGGCTGCTCGTGCGTTGGGCCGCGATGTGATTTGGACGCGGCACGCCACGGAACTTTTTCCGGGCGCGCACGTCACCGGGCAAATTCCGCGTCGCAACGATTGTAAAGACACGGGCGGGCCGTTCTTTCTCGACCCTGCCTGTCGCGAGGCCGACCCGCTGCTGGACGACCAGGCCTTGTTCTTCGAGACCGACGAAGGCGTGGTGGTGGTGCTGGGCTGCGCACATGCGGGCGTGGCCAACACGCTGGACTACGTTTTCGAACTCACAAACCGTAGACAGATCCTGGCCGTTATCGGCGGCACGCATCTGGGCGGTGCCAGCAGCTTCCGCCTGGAAGAAACCATCGACGCCTTCGAGCGTTATCATGTGCCAATAATTGCCCCTTGTCATTGCACGGGCATCGACGGCACGGCCACGCTCTGGAACCGTCTGCCGGGCCGTTGCGTGCCGTGTTTCGTGGGTGCAAAATTCCATTTCGGCGACGCGGCCGATTGATGGTGGGTGGTTGAAAAACTCCTCTGCACCTGGGATCCGATTTAGTATAGAATTGGCGGGGAGAATCTCGTTTTCAGGCACAGTCCGATCGTGTAAAAGGGCCATTACATGGATTGCGATAAAACACATAAAAATGCTTTGGTAACTGGGGCGAACGGTTTTGTGGGGTCGAATTTGGTCGAAGCTCTGCTTGCACGCGGCCTGAATGTGATCTGCCTTGTGCGCCGCCGGGCGAAAATTAACCGCTTGCGACAACTCGGCGCGGAGCTTGCCTATTGCGGTGGCCTCGACGATGGGAATGCACTGCGACGGGCAGTCGAAGGCAAGGACGTTGTTTACCACGTGGCCGGGGCGCCCAGGGCACTGCGGGCCGCGAGGCTTTTCCGCGTTAACGAGCAGGGCACGCGAAACGTGGCCGCCGCATGTGCCCAACAGTCGCGGCCGCCGGTGCTGGTTTTTGTTTCTTCGCTGGCGGCAGCCGGACCGGCCGTTGACGGCCGACCTCGCGTTGAAAGCGACCCGCCCCGGCCGGTTTCCGTTTACGGACGCAGCAAACTGGCCGGCGAAAGGGCCGTGCGTAGTTTTGCCGATCGGGTGCCGAGCACCATCGTTCGTCCGGCCGTGGTTTTGGGGCCTGCCGACCGGATGGGGTTGGGAATGTTCAGGCCGGTCAAGCGATTTCGCTTTCATGCCATGCCCGGAAATGGCAAGCAATCGATATCGGTCATCCATGTGGCCGATCTGGCCGAATTGTTGATGCTTGCGGCCGAGCGTGGCGAGCGAGTGGTCGGCGAGACGGGCGACCTCGCTTCGGGCGACCTCGATTTGGGCGCGCGGGGTTGCTATTTTGCCGCCTGCGAGGAGCGTCCCAGCTATGCGGAATTGGGTCGGATTCTCCGCGATGCGGTGGGGCGCAGGGTCGTGATCCGTTGTCCTGTCAGGATGGCGGCCATCTGGACTATTGCCGCCGCGACCGAAGCCGCCTCGCAAGTCGTTCGCCGCCCGATGTATCTGAACATCGACAAGGCGCGCGAGATTGCTGCCGGAAGTTGGGTTTGCTCCTCGCAAGCCGCCGCCGAGCAGTTGGGCTTCTCGCCGCGTTATCCGTTGGCGGAACGTATCCGCCAGACAGTGTGTTGGTATCGGGAGGCGGGGTGGTTGTAGGGGGTGGGAAATGTCGAATGAGGAAGCTTGAATGAAGAAAGAATTTAGAATTACGAATGGCCGAATGAAGAAGGGCTTGAAAATCAGGGGCACCCGCATGTCTCCCTTCGCTTGCGCTTCGGGTTAGTATTTCTTGAAAATCCGAACTCCACCTCCCCCCTTGCCATCTGGGCGGGTCTGCTCTTACAATGTTTTTGACTGAAATGCATGTCATAAATACCCCCGCCTGCACGCCCCCCGCAATTGGAGGAGTCTTCTGTGAACAGTCAATCTAATTCTCGGCCCGAAACGAATCTCGATTTGGATTTCTATAAATCACTTGCTAACAATTTGCTCGTGGAGCGGATCGAGGCTGTGCGGGCGCAGATGGGGACGCGGCTTGTGGTGCTTGCTCACCATAATCAGAAGGACGGGATAATCGCACTTTCGGACTTACAGGGCGACAGCTACAAGCTCTGCGAGTTGGCGGCCAAGGATGAGCAGTGCGAGGCTATTGTTTTTTCGGGCGTGCATTTCATGGCCGAGACGGCCGATATTCTGGCCAACCGGCCCGAACAGTTGCAGCGTCGCGACGGGCGACGGGTTTCGGTCGTTTTGCCCGACCTGGAGGCCGGTTGCTCGCTGGCTGATATGGCGGATATCGAGGTGCTCGAATCGTGTTGGGCCGCATTGGGCCGGGTTATCGACGTCGATGAGATCACTCCCATCACGTATGTCAACTCGACGGCGGCTATCAAGGCCTTCTGTGGCGCGCGGGGCGGGATCGTATGTACCTCGTCCAACGCGGCGGCCGTACTCAAGTGGGCTTTTGCGCGACGCAAGCGTGTGTTGTTTCTGCCCGACCAACACCTGGGACGCAACACGGCCTTGAAGATGGGCATCCCGCTGGCAGAAATGCCGGTGTGGGATCCTCGCCAGGAGCGGTTGGGAGGCAACGACGAAGAAACGATCGACCGAGCGAAAGTTATCCTCTGGCGGGGGCATTGCAGCGTGCATCAGCTTTTCCGGCCCGAAGATATCGAACGAGCCCGCCGCGCGGATCCCGAGGTCAAGGTGATCGTGCATCCCGAGTGTCCTCAAGAGGTCGTGGGGCGTGCGGACGCCGCCGGCTCGACCGG
>CAZISU010000115.1:0-10359 GCA_964541935.1 uncultured Planctomycetaceae bacterium
CCAAAATCGTACCCGCCTTCCAGAAAATCTTCGACGAGTTCGGCGTCGAACTCCCACCCATGACCGTGATCCTCGTCAAGGTCTCCTACGGGATCCTGAACTTCTGGTACCTCATCCCCGGAATTCCCATCGGGATCATTCTGGCCATCAAACTGAGCTGCAAGTTCAGTCAGGGACGCTACGGGTGGCACCTGTTCTGCATACAAATGCCCCTGTTCGGGCAACTTGTCGAAAAGAATATCGTTGCCCGAACCATGCGGACACTCGGAACCCTCGTCACCAGCGGCGTGCCCATCCTCGAAGCACTCCAAATCACCAAAGAAACCTCCGGAAACGCCGTCTTCGAGAAACTCTTCGGCAAGACCAACGATGCCATCCGCGAGGGCGAAACTATCTCCCAACCCCTCAAAGACTACGCCAAACCGGGATACCATCCCGTCGCCCACTTCTGGTTCACCTTCTGGGTGCCGGCCGTCGGGGCGCTGCTCTACATGACGAAAATCAACAGCCGTGTCATCGACGACATGGTCGTCAATATGGTGGACGTCGGCGAAGAAACCGGCGAACTCGATACGATGCTCTACAAGGTGGCCGACACCTACGACGAAGAAGTCGCCGTGCTCACCGACAGCCTCATGAGCCTCATGGAACCGCTACTAATCATCATGCTCGGCGGCATTGTGGGCTTTATCGTCATCGCACTGTTTATGCCGCTAATTGCTCTAATTACAAAACTGACATAACAAAGGGCAAAAC
This sequence comes from uncultured Planctomycetaceae bacterium, assembly GCA_964541935.1. Lineage (GTDB taxonomy): Bacteria > Planctomycetota > Planctomycetia > Pirellulales > Thermoguttaceae > JAFGTN01. Next base: position 757 of record CAZISU010000115.1, read on the forward strand.
CATTCGGCCGCATTTCGGCCAGGAGGAAGATAGCCATGGAAGCCTCAAACAAACGCAATACCAAGAGCGGATTCACACTCGTGGAAATGCTCACCGTGATCGTGATTATCGGCATCCTCGCCGGTCTGATCACCGCGGCCGCAGTGCCTGCCATCCGCGCGGCGCGACGTGCTACGATCCAAACCGAGATGACTCAGCTTGGAATCGCCTTGGAAAAATACAAAACCGAACGCGGCGACTTACCGCCAGATTTCGCGGGCGTGTACGGCGGTCCCAGCAATAATGCAACCTTACAAACGAATGCCCAAGCCACCGTTCTGCGACATTTCCGCAAGGCGTTCCCGCGCTACACGCCCGGTGCATGCCCCGGTTGCCCTGCTCTCATGAAGAACAAGTACACAGGCTTGATCTACGACATCGGCTACGCAACGCGTTCCGACCCGGGCAATCCCAGCACCGGCATGAATCTCATCAATACTCAATTTGATCCCGCCAGGGCGCTCGTGTTCATGCTGGGCGGGCCGCCGGCGCCCGAAGGCACATCGCCAAAGCTGCTCGGCTTCAGCGCCAACCCAGCCAACCCTTTCGCCCAAGGCGGAAGCCGCCTGCCGTCGGCGCTTGCCGAATTCGACGAAACGCGAATCCAGGTTGTATATAATAATAATGGAGTGCCGACATCCTTGGCTGTTTTCATTCCACCACACATGCCGCAACCATCCAGCGGCAACAAAGCCCCATACGTCTACTTCCGCCCGAAAAACCGTAAATACTTGCTCCCAGTTACTTCGGAACTGCCTTACTTCTGGCAGTCGTCAGAGCAAGGGATATGCATGCCTTATGCCCAAACAGTTGTGGTGGCTAGCGGAGCGGTTACCAGTGTAACCCGTTGGGCCGAGCCGACCAAGTTTCAAATTATCTGCGCCGGACTGGACGGGCTCTATAGCGCGCCGACCGCTAAGCCGAGCGATTCGAGCGATGTTGCGCTGGCCAAAGTCCACTATCTGCAAAAACCCGACGGCGGCTACATCACACCAGAAGAAGACGACAACCTTACCAGCTTCACTCAGGGACAACTTGCAGACAGACCGGAGGAATAAACCATGCACGGTCCGCTTCGCAATAAACACCCAGGTTTCACGCTCGTCGAGATGCTGATCACCATCACCATCATCGGCATCCTTTCGGCCGGCGTACTAGCCGCCCTACAAGGCGCCCGCGAAACCGCAAAAGCCGCAAAAACTAAAACCACAATCACAAAGCTGCACTACGTCATCCTCCAGCACTACGATTCGTATCGAACGCGACGGGTGTCGGTTGATACGAAGGGGATGACACCGTTCCAAGCATCCGTGGCCAGACTTAATACAATTCGCGACCTGATGCGGATGGAGATGCCTGATCGAGGGAGTGACCTTGGTGGTATTACTGTCCCTCCAGGAGCGGGTCTCTTGTCACCTGTCCCGCAGATTACAGACAGATATCTTCGGCTCTATAACGGAAGAGACACCGTAGCGGAGGTGGCTGAACGAGACATGCCGTCGGCCGAGTATCTCTATATGATTGTGATGTCCATTCACGAGGCAGCCGAACAGTTTTCGGCAACTGAAATAGGCGATTACGACAACGATGGTCTCCCCGAATTTATGGACGGCTGGGGGCACCCGATAAAATTTCTGCGTTGGCCCGTTGGGTTTGTTAATTCACTAGAAGGCCTTTCAGACCTGCACCCTAACAATCCGTGGGACCCTACCGAACCTCATGATCCCGATCCATTTGATTCTCACGGCATCGTCAGCACTACCCATAACGCCTTTGCGCTATTTCCGCTGATTTATTCGGCCGGACCCGACGGCCACTACGATATCAATACCGGATATCAAGCCAGTGGTGATGGTTATCAGTACGGATTGGTTAACATGGGTAGCTATTACTGCCTTAACCAGTTCGTCAAGGACGGGATGAATTTCTACATTGGCCAACCGTTAAATCGCGACGCTGGCAATTCGGTTGCTCCTGGCGACCTTCGCCACTACGACAACATCCACAACCACATCTTGGAGGTCCGCTAACATGTTAGATCTCCGTAAACAGAGGATAGAGGATAGAGGACAGAGGACAGATAAAAGAGCCCGCCGCGCGGTCACGCTCATCGAGCTTTTGGTCGTAGTTTCGATCATGATGATGCTGGCGGCTTTCGCACTGCCCAAGCTGGGGCCCATGGCCAAGCAACGCAAGATCCGCGAGGCCTCGCGCTCCGTGAGCGTGTTCCTAAGCCGGGCCCGCAGCCGAGCCATCGAAACCGGCCGGCCCTGCGGCGTCGTCTTCCATCGCGTTTCCGACGACAACACAAACCCGCTCTCCAAAGCCGTAAGCATGTTGTACCAGGCCGAAGTGCCGCCCCCATACGCGGGCAACACCAGCGGCGCGGCCATGAAGCTACTCCAACACGCGGGCGCAAACGATACGGTGTATCTGCAAGCTCAAATTCAAGCTACTTCACTATCGAATGGTCTAGTGCGACGAGGCGATAGAATCCAATTGAACGGGCAAGGACCTTGGTATGAAATTATCGCGAGACCACTCGCTCTGCCACCTTATACTGATTTAGTGTTGGATGGCAATGATTTCATTAAGTTTGTCGATTCGACTTACACTGTAAATCCCACCACTGGCTTGATCACCAGTCATTTCCTCACCCTCCGCTGGGTCGGCAGCCCAGGCTGCGTTTCGCCATGGCCGGCGGGCTCCCCGTCAGCACCCGTTCCCTTCAAAATTCTCCGCCAGCCCGTACGCACGATCGCCCAGCCGCTTACCTTGCCGGTGGGCACTACGGTCGACCTATCGGCCTCGGGCACGAGCCAAAACGCCATGCTCTTCTACACTGGGAAAAACGACGTCACCATCATGTTCTCGCCCAACGGCTCCGTGGGACGGTACTATTGGGACGACGGCGTAGCCCCCTACAATGTCGACGCCACCGACCCCATCTATCTGCTCATCGGCTGGCGCGAACAGGTTGGAGGGCCGGGCGCAATTACTCAGTGGCCGGATTTAAGCACCACCGATACCCCCGACGAAGAAACGTTAGCCAACTGGCAGGTTCTCACCAACCTCTGGGTCACACTCATCCCGCAAAGCGGCCTCGTCAGCACCTCGGATATGTCGCACTCGGACAAAGCGTACAACGACGTGAAACAGCCACCGCTTGACGCTCAACCATATGAAACACGCACAAGCTACATGATCAACGCATCGCGACAATACGCCCGCCAAGCGTCGATGAAGGGAGGCCGGTAGTATGAGAGAGGATAGAGGACAGAGGATAGAGGACAGAGGACAGAGGGTAGAGGATAGAGGACGGGAGTTAGAGCGGTCGCTTGCGACGGCCGTTCCGCGGGCGGCTTGGGGACATGATTTACACGATTTACAGGATGGTGGTTTGCGCGGGCTGCGCGGGCGTCGCGGCATCACTTTGCTCGAAGTCCTGATCTCGATTTTCGTCATCGCCATCGGCCTACTCGGCGTGGCCGCCATGATCCCCATCGGAACATTAGCCGTCAGCGAAACCGCCAAAGCCGACCGCTCAGCCGCCCTCGGACGCGCCGCCATGCACGAAGTGCGGGTGAGGGATATGTTGGAGCGCATGCGCACGCCGAATTACGCTCGCTGGCACCTTGCCCGCAATGGATTGGCGTTAGACGACACGGGAGGCGCACCGATTACGCGCAGCCATACTCTGATTGGCCAGTCTTTCGCAATCGACCCCATGTTCGCCACCGAGGCCGCAGTACAACAAACAGCCGTTGGCTACGATGCGTTCCCATATGCTCCCGCCACCCCGCCGGTTACGGATCTTATACCGCTGCTTGCCTTGATGCGTAACGAACCCCGTCTTCTGAGACTGCGGCTCGATATCTTCGAGGGCGCGCTGACGATGCTTAATTATTTTGGTAAAAACGACTCACTAAGAGCTGCCCTTTCCACGCAACAAATCCCGGTTTTAGACCGCATTTTCACTTGGCAAGACGACCTGATCTTCGACCTCGACGAAGACGACCCCGACCGCCGTCCGCGACAGAGCTGTGTTTGGAGCAACGGCGCGGTTGCCGCCGCGCCGGCCCTGCCGGACGATCCCGATTTTGCAGTACTTTCTACCCAGACCGCACTTCGCTCCCAGGCCGAAGACAACTATTCCTGGATGCTGACCGCCGAGCCCGACCCCAACGAGTTGCCACCGGTTGGCAGCCTTTTGCCCAAACTAACAGCACATCGGCAAAAAACCTACACCGTTTCGATCGTCACGTTTTACAAACGCGATTTTAATGCCGACGCAACTGTCAATCCGCCCAGCGAACGTTTTGTTGGAATCAATTTCAACGGCACGGGCATTGGCGGCGGCGACGCCACGCTAATGATCCCCACGGCATCGGTAACCCAGGAACAAGCCCAAGATTACCTCAAGGTCAAAGACAACGAGTGGATCATGGTCACGGGCTTTGTCGTGGATCCTCGGCTTGATGTAATTTTCGGCACAGGTGCCGGCAAGCGTAGAGTGGCCAAGTGGTATCGCGTGATTCGGGTTGATGATGAAGTCCAACTGGTTGCTGGCGCATATACACGTCAACTTACCCTGGCCGGCCCCGATTGGAATATTGTGCGCCAACCCAGCGCCACCATCATCGACGGCGCCATTGGAGTTTACACAACCACCGTAACACTGCCGTAGAAACAAAAAATTTTCAAACACATAAAACTTTGCGTCTTAGCGACTTTGCGCGAGAATTCCCACCAACCGCGGAGATTCGAAAGAGTCACGCGGCTCGCGCGAAGTCGCCAGGACGCAAAACAGCAAGGGCAATACGAACGGGCCAGGGCAAAGGCTTTTCGCGACAAGGATAAGTTATTATGAATAAACGACAATCTTCAAGACGGCAATCATCGCGGCAAGGCGTGATCCTGCTGATCGTGCTGGGCATGCTGGCCATGTTCGCGCTGATCGGAATCACCTTCGTGCTGCTCTCGGGCCACGCCCGCCGCAGCGCAGTCTCGCAAGCCAAAGTCGACCAGGCCAACAACCCGCCCGACCGCCTCAACGACAACGTCCTCATGCAAGTCCTGCGCGGCTCAAAAGACCCCGCCTCGGTGATCGGCCCGCACGGGCTGTTGGAAGATTTGTATGGGAATGGGTGGGCGGAAGGATATCTTAACGTCGCGCCTACGCCAGTTGTGGCCGGGGGCCAATTGCTACAGTTCCAGCCTATCCCTCTTGCGACCAGCGCCAACCCGCTTGAACTTTTGCGCCAACAATACGTCGGCTGTGTGTTGACCATGACCAATGGTCCATTTGAAGGCAAAAGCACTCGGATCGTGGGCTACAATAGCACGACGCAAATGTTTCATGTCCTAGCCGTAGAGAATATCTCACCGACAGATCTAGTCAATGGAATTACCAACTATATTGCTACCGTCGGACCAGTTACATTTCTAGTCAACGGCACCCCATTCTCCGGCACGGGGTTTGGGTATAATTCGGATGCAGCCTTGACCGCGGGTGCGGAAACAGAACCGCTTCTGTCGGAGAAAGACACAAGAACCGGCTCAAATCCAATAGCACCAGACACAGAGGACGCACAATACGCCCTCCTGCCCAACCCACAAGCGTTTACGCCGATCACCGGAACCTACGACGACCCAGCCGGTCCCGGCGGCGCCAACGAAGACTACGACGCGGCCGACTACCAGAACATGCTGCTGGCCTCGATAGTCCCGCAGCCAGGTATGGTGCCAAACGTTGCTATCCCCATCCCCTCGCTACATCGCCCATCGTTGGTGAATTATTGGTTCCACCAGTTGCTGGGCTCTGCAACTATGAATTGGCCTACATCGAGTGGCACAGCATCCGATGAAGAGTACAGGCTAGGGATTTTTCTTCACCCATACGGCCCTGATAACGTGATCGGCAATGGTAATGATATTACCGATGCGCCGGGCATGACGGCGCCCGAGAGAGATCGTATCATTACACTCAAACGCCGTATTTCCATGCGACCGTTGCGTGAAGACCACCCCAACTTCACTGGCAGCAATCCAAATTTCTATCCACTTTGGGACGGCACTACAAATCCAGTCCAGTACGATGCCAACTTTAACGGCGCTATTGATCCCGGAGAAAGATTTCTAGCCCAATGGGACGTCGACAACGATGGCGACGGCATTATGGACAGCATTTGGGTGGACGTGGGGCTGCCGGTGCGCACCATGCGCGACGGGCGCCAGTACAAGCCTCTGGCCGCCATCCTCTGCGTCGACATGGACGGACGGCTGAACCTCAACGCACATGGTAGTCTGGCACAAATCGCTTTGCACCGCGACATTATGGCACCAGATCCGCCGATTTCGACAGATCCTCGCGAGACTTTGTTAACCGACGGTTCGGGAAATCAGCTCATGATTGCGGCCGGCGGTACTGACGTTCTTACGGGCTTCCCGCACGGGCAAGGCATTGGGCCGGCGGAGATCAACCTCGCTCCGTTGTTTGCCAATTCGCAGGAGTACCGCAACCTGCTCCGCGGAGACGCGAACACCAACTCCGAGGGTCGATATGGCGTGTCTATGGAGGGGACGGCCGATTTTGCCTTGCCCTTGGTGGGCAATATTATCACTAACATGCCGAGTCCGCTCGCTGATAACCATCGGTCCGACTATCCGTATATCTACGACCTAAGAATTCCACCAACACCGTTTTACGGCACCAGGTCTTATGGCACACCGGTGGATCTGCACGGCAGCTTGGTCGTAGGCCTCGACCTGCGCGGCCAGCCGCTCTACGAACCGACCGATGCATTTGGCACCGACATGCCCACGGAAATACCACAAAGACGCGCCTGGCGACAGTTCAGTAACCCGTATGATTTGAACCTCTCGAACAGCGCCCAAGGTGTAACGCGAACCAGATCGAAGGACACGCCCTTCAGCGTGGCCGAACTCGAAGCCCTCTTACGCCCCTACGACCACGACGGCACCATGCTGCCGGAGCGTCTGGCAACCCTGGCCCCCGATCTGGCCGACCACCGCTTCGAAGTCACCACCGAAAGCTGGAGCATCCCCAGCCCGGCAGTGGCGCTGCCGCCGGAGCTGCGCGCGAATGCCGCCGTGCAAACCTGGTTCGGACCGCAGGCAAACAAAGCCAATAGCTTGGCCGACTTGCTGCGGGCTAAGTTGGTCGAGGTCGACGGGGGAGCGACGTTTACCAACTCGGCAGATCCGACGCAAATCAATCCCATGGAAATCATGGTGGCCACCCTCTTCCCCAAGGAACTAATCGGCGGCCTGCGGATGGACCTCAACCGCCCCTTCGGCAACGGGCGGGACGATAACGGTAACGGGGTTATCGACGAGGGGATGAACGGCATTGACGACGATGGTGACGGGAATATCGACGAGTTGGACGAGAACGAAGAAATCGATGCCTTTAAGCAAGTAGATAGTGCCGGCGTTGACTTGGCGACACCGCCTCCATGCAACCTCGTGCAGAACACAGACGTCAACGGCGACAACATACAAAATGCAATTGACATGAGTCTCGCCCGTCAGCTATACGCGCGTCATCTATACGTGATGATGCTATCGCTGATGCACCACGACGGCACCGACCAAGCCGTCGCCCGCGAAGTCGCCCAATGGGCCGTGAATATAGTCGATTTCCGCGACCGCGATTCGATTATGACGGGATTCGAATATGACGTGAATCCGTTTGTGGATCAAAACGCGACTATAGCGGGAACGTGGGATGCCGATAGTGATTTGGCCACCGATGACGATGGTGACGCCACCAATCCTCCTAACGTCGTCTGGGGTTGCGAACGACCGGAAATGCTCATAACCGAAACGTTGGCATTCCACGACCGGCGGACGATAAATCATTCAACATTCGGTACATATGACACTGCTATTAGTCCTTCTGCCGATTCTGACTGGGACCAAAGTGTAAGACCTGAAGGATCGCTTTTTGTTGAGTTATATAATCCTTGGACAACGCAAGAGTCTCTCCCAGGCGAATTTTATGAAACAGATTCGAGCGGCAACACCGGCATCAGGTTGTCGAAGTTAGCCGGTAGTTCACCGGTATGGCGGATGATTATCGTCGAAACTGACCACGATCCCAATACGCCGGATGAAGATCCCGACGATCCGGATCCAAACGATCGGCCAGTAAACGAGCGTACCGTTTACTTCACCGACCCAACCGGTGACACCAATATTATTGATAGTGGACGAGCTTATTACCCAGACCCTACGGCAAAACCAAGCGAATCTGTACTCATGCCAGACCGGTATGCCGTGGTAGGGCCTGGAATTACAGGACAAGCGAACGGTGAGCATGCGACATATTTAGGATTCAGACAACCTCCGACCACTAACATTGCAACGTGTGACGATAACACTACCCGTCGAATTGAGCTTACTCCCAGTAATAACATCAATGCAAAGCAGGTAGCTGTTTGGTCGGATGGATCAAATGATGACCTTGATCCTGGCTCTGTTGCAATCCACAACCCACTGGCAATAGTCGTTAACACGCCCGATGATCCGACTACCGGAAATGCAATTCGAATGAGTGTGTCTGAGCCTGTAAAAGGTTATCAGAATTACACGGGGACAGATTTCAGCTATATTCCCATGTTAAATAAGCCACTAGATGAAACAAGTTTTGCTGCTTTGCAAACGGACGGATCCTACCCTCGTTTTCGTCTAATCTATCTGCAGCGATTGGCTAATCCGCTCAAACCTTATGACGCGACGACAAACCCCTACCGTGTTGTTGACAGAGCGCAGATAGACATAACATGTTTTAACGGTTTATACAAGCTACCAGGAACCAAGGCAGAACCTGTGGCAGCTGGGGCCGGTGATTTCGTCTACAACTTTTTCAGCCGGGAACGCGGAGAAGATGAAGAAGTATCAGGTCTTCCTAACATCGATAAAATGAATATTTGGGGCATAGAAGAGCCCTCTGCCCTAAACAAACCTCCCATTGGTTTTAGCCCGATTGCGGCCCCGAGTGCGCCACCTTTTCCAAGTGTTTTTTCGGAGTCGTTTGACCATACATTAGGCTATCTTAACGATGGGTTCGGACCACCGCAGGCAGATCCAAATGGGAACACCACCTACGATGGTTCGCCAACGCATCCATTCCCCTGGCTAACATGGCTCAATCGGCCGTTTTTGAGTGAGATGGAGTTGCTTCAGGTGCCGCGGGTACGGTCGTCGAAGTTGCTGGACCAGTTTACGATGACGGGGGGAGTTACTGTTACATATTCGGATACCACAGATGAAACGGATAAAACGCTTCCTCTGAACACACCTTTCAGGCATACCATCAACTTCTTCCGCGATGCGGATGCCGTCGATGCCACCCCGACTAACTGGAAACGGCACCGGCTGATGGAATTCGTGCGCGTGCCGTCGCCGTTTGTGGGGACGGAGTTGCAGGGCGCGCCGAATACTTTCATGATGGGAACTCATGATTTCAATCCGCCCTTCAATCATATCTCCAAGCGACGCGACCCGGGGCGGGTGAACTTGAATACGATTAGCAGCGAT
>CAZISU010000116.1:0-10344 GCA_964541935.1 uncultured Planctomycetaceae bacterium
TAGCATCGCTTAACGCTTGTGACCTATCAACTTACAGAAATGTTAATGCCATTCGTGCCAGGCACCAAATTTGGAGAAAGTGGGTAGTCCAGGCTCTCGAACCGTAGCGGAAAGACCTCCCGTGACATCGTTACACATGATCAAGTTCCGGTGCCACCCACCTCATCAACAATCGAGAGCGACTGTCATGCAATCAGCTCACGGACGGTCGGGCGACCACACTGGGCGTTTCCTGCGCGGTGGGGCCTTTGGCGGTTTGGCCTGTCGCGTTTGAGCCGCAACACGTGGCCGCTGTTGTGGCTGCGGCGTTACGGCCGGAGGCGACTGGATTGTCAGAGTCGAGTGCGGTGTGACGGGCGACTGCTGTGTCGCGGTCGATTGCGACAGTTGCGGTGGCGGATCGATGCCCCAGTTTGGCGTCTTGTCGGTCGCCAAGGCTACGCTGATGGCTTTCTCGGCCTGTACCTTGCGGCCGTCAGCCGTGGTGTAGCGGGCGAACAGACGCAAGCGTGAATGCTTGGGGGTCGAAGCCGGCCAGGGTAGCCGTAGATGGAAGCCTTGCGGCGATCGATCGTAGTATCCGGCGGCTTGGCCGGGCGTGAGATCCCAACGTGCTAGACGAGTGGACTTTCCCGCGGGCAAGGGATCGACTATCACAATGCTAATTGGCCCAGCGGCGTCGAGAGTTTTACCGTTCTGGTCGCGCGGCTGCAGAACGAACTGCACACCGTCGTCGCCGGGACGTCCGTCCAAGTTGTAACCGTCGCTCGGCAATCCTATCAGCTCGATGCGGGCAACCTGGCTGCTGTCGCCCGACAGGTTCATGCTTCTTTTCGCCTGAGGTTTGGGCGTTGATTGGTCGCCGGGTAGTTTTATTTTCGTGTCGGGCGGCAAGACGGGATCTTGCAGCTTACGCGGTTCGCAGTGTTTCAGGGGTTTGCTGGGAGCGGGTTGCTTGAACGGCGGTGCTTCCGAGCCTGGGCCACCGTCACGATAACTCTCGCTCGAAGCGCCTGCCGGAGGGGCAAGCGACTGTTTGGGAGCAGTGGGCATAAACGGCGGAGCAACAGAGTCGGGATCGACCGGCAATGCGTTGGGCTTTTGTGGATCGCCCGGTCGGATCTCTTCCGCTGTCGGTGTATCGGGTTCGATCTTCTGGAAGCGGTCGCTGGAGAAGCCCTCGATGCTCGGCGGCGTCAAGGGGCCGCTGGGCCTGCCAGTGCCACTCGCTTTGCCACCGCTAGACTTACCCATTAAGCCGGGGAAAATCAGCGCGTCGCGCAGGCCGGATGAACCCGACCCCTTGACAGAGCCCGGGCAGCCGGAGGCTTGCTCTAGCTCCAGATTTTTTTGTCTGGTAGATTCCAACACAGCCTGGCATTCGTCGAGCCGATCCTTAACGACGTAGTATCGGTCTTCCCACTGCCGGCTTTCTTGTTCGAGCATTGTGCGATAGGAATTGGCTCGGCATCCTGCCAGAGCCAGGCATCCTAGACAAAGCATCATCCATCGCCACGGTTTCATCCTTGACCTCGTGGTTTGGCGCGTCGATCACGTTTGTGGAGCGTGTTCGATCACATTGTCGATAAGTGCATATTCTTGGGCTTCCTCGGCCGTCATGAAGCGGTCGCGGTCGGTATCGTCTTCGATTTTCTGAAGCGGATGACCGGTGTGCTTGAGAAGGATTTGGTTGAGCCGTTCTTTTATTTTGGAGAATTCCTTGGCGTGGATCATGATTTCCTCGGCCGTGCCTTCCATGCCGGCCAGAGGTTGGTGGATCATGATGCGGGAATTCGGCAACGCGTTTCGTTTCCCCTTTTCGCCGGCGGTCAACAACACTGCTCCCATCGAGGCACATTGTCCCAGGCAATACGTGGCCACGGGGCAACTGATGAACTGCATGGTGTCGTAGATGGCCATGCCGGCTGTAACCGCTCCGCCCGGCGAGTTTATGTACAAATGGATGTCGGCCTTGGGGTCGTCCGACTGCAAAAAGAGCAATTGCGCAACGATGGCGTTGGCCACCTCGTCGTCGATGGCAGTGCCGAGGAATACGATGCGGTCCTTCAGCAGACGGCTGTAAATGTCCATCGCCCGCTCTTCGCGGCCGCTCTTTTCGATCACGTAGGGGATCAGTGGCATGGGTTGTTGCTCCGTTATTTTATTGAGCGCGTGAGGCTGCGTCTATTTTTCAGCGTCTATTATTTTCAGCTTGGGGAGCCTATTTCTCGTCTTCTTCTTCCTCGTCCTCGTCGCCTTCGCCGGCTTTCTGCGTGGTGAGGATCTCGTCGACGATGCCATATTCCTTGGCAGCCTCGGCCGTCATGTAAAAGTCGCGGTCGGTGTCTTCCGCGATGCGTTCGATGGGTTGCTTGGTGTGTTCGGAAAGGATCTCGTTGAGCACGGTGCGAGTTTTGAGAATCTCGTCCGCCTGGATCTCGATATCCGAAACCTGTCCGCCCACCTGACCGTATGGCTGGTGGATCATGACCTTGGCGTGCGGCAGAACAAAACGTTTCTCGGCCGTTCCCCCGGCCAGCAAAACGGCGCCTCCGCTGGCGGCCAATCCCACGCAATAGGTCGAAACCGGGCAGGAAAGAATCTGCATGGTGTCGTAAATCGCTAGCGTAGAACTGACGCTTCCGCCGGGCGAATTGATATAGAAGTGGATGTCCTTGCGGCGGTTTTCGCTTTGCAGGAACAACAACTTCATCACCAATTCATTGGCGTTTCCGTCGTGAATTTCACCCTGGAGGAAAATGATGCGATTTTCCAGAAGAAGATCGCCCAACGTCATCTGACGCTGGCGTTGGTAGTCGCGGTAGTTTGACATGGGGTCAACCAACGGTGGACGAGATAGACTGCTCATGATCGAAAGGCCGGAATCCATGGTATCGGTTATTGCAAAGTTTATACGATTAAACTCTAGGACACAAAAAGGCACTGCAAAAGCTAGACAGGCAAGCCTGAGAAACTCCTTCTTGATTAGATGCTGTTTATTCCGTTAAACGCGTGCGAAGGCCGCTTCAGCGTTCTTATCCGAATCGACAATGACGTGGCCGATTGCGGTATATTACCTACCGAATCGGCCATTTACCGTTGTCATCGGATCATTATTTGTCCGAATCGTCGCCTTTAGGCTCAGCCCCGCTTTTTTATTCGTCCGAATCGGATTCTTTGCTATCGGCATCACCATCCTTGGTATCCGAATCTTCAGAATTTTCGGTCTCTTCAGAACCTTCCGGCTTGGCTTCAGGAATGTCGGACTCGTCGTGTCCACCGGCCGACTGGTCGATGGCCTCGGAGTCGCTGCCTTCGGGCTTGAAGGCAACTTCCTTAAACTCGGCCGCTTCGAGAATCAGGTCGATGACCTTCCGCTCGATGATCTGGTTGTGTAGGGCGTCCATCATGCCGCCCTTTTCCAGTCTTGCCCGCACACGGCGGACGCTCTCGTTGCTCTGATCGGCGATCAACTGGATCTCGGCATCGTAATCGCTCTCGTCGATCTCGATGTCTTCAGACTCGGCTATGCGCTCGAGGATGAAGTGTTCCTTCAAAGCCCGCTCGGTCGAGGCCATGCTGTTTTGTCGAATTGAGTTTTCGTGGGTTTGAATTTCTTCTTCCGAGAAACCACTACGTTGCAATTCCAATACGGCCCGTTGCAACTCGCGACGACTCTGTCGCTCGAGCATTTCTTTGGGCAGATCCCAATCGGCCGCGGCGGTCAACGCCGAGGTGACTTGTTCGCGAGCGCGGCGGTGCTGCTCGTATTCCAATTGCCGCACGAGTTGGTCCTTTACGGCGTCGCGCAGATCGGCTTCCGACTCGAAACCGCCCATCGAATCGAGGAATTCGGCATCCATCTCGGGCAATTCGAGCTCTTTGACGTCGAGTACTTCGAGCGTGGCGGTAATTTTTTCGCCTCGCAGGGCCACATTGGGGGCGTCTTGACTGAGTTCAGCCTCGGCCGTGCGGGTTTCGCCGGCGGCGATGCCCTTCATGATTGTGCCGAAATCGGTAATTTTGCCGTCGCGGAAACTCAGTACCGGACGCAGGCGGATCACCTCTTCCTCGGCGCTGGAAAGGACCTGCTCGCCGTGCATGAACTTGAGGTTCACGGTCAGGTAGTTGCCCATCTCGGCAGCCCCTTCGTGCGGCACAAGTCGCCCATAACGCGAGAGAGTGCTCTCCAACTGCGAGTTGATGTCTTCGGCACCGAATTCGTGGACCGGTTTCTCGACTGTCATACCCTTCCATTGCGGTAAATCGAACTCGGGTCGCACCTCGAGGTCATATTCGAAAGTCATCGGCCCTTCGTCGGGCAAAGTAATGGCGTCGATATCAAAATCCGGCTCGCTGATGGCCGAGAGGTCTTCGTCGTCGTTAGTCTGGGAAATTGCGTCCAGCACGATCGTCGATTTGACTTTATCGCCAATTTCCTTGCTGAAACGCGTTTCGATTAGCTTACGCGGAGCGTGGCCGGACCGGAAACCGGGCACTTCGGCCGTGGTTACCAACTCGCTGAACTCGTTGTCGTAATATTTCTCGATATTGTCGCGAGAAACGGTGACAGTGATGTGTCGCTCGCAAGTGCCACGCTCGTCGATCTTGATAATCAGATCGAGCTTATCGGGGCCTTCGGCGTCAACGTCTTGCGCGTCGCTTTCAACAGCCGTGTTTTGAGTTGAATCTGAAACGCTGTCGGATTCCGGTCGGTCGCTTGTGGACATAGAGATATCTACCGCAGAAAACAGGAAAGAAGTGATTGACGCTACTCCGCAGAAATGGGAAAGAGACTAAGGAGCGGGTGATGGGATTCGGACCCACGACAACAACGTTGGCAACGTTGTGCTCTGCCAGCTGAGCTACACCCGCCAAAAAAAACTCTTTTTATCTCTTTCCCACCGCCTTCCGACCGTCGCACCCGGCACGGAAATTCCAATTCTAGGGATATCCTACCGAGTTGACAGCCAAACCGACTGCCGGAGTCACGTAATTATAGAACTCGTTTGGTCGCTTGCAAGGGCAATTGCCACTTACATCAAGTTCAATCCCAAACGACTCGTAAGTGTGAGGTTACTAAATTGAATATATTTCGGATAAAACGTCAATGGGGGCACTCCATAGGGCTATAAAGATCTAGCCGTTGGGACTGCTGAAATTGCCAGGAGAACAATTTTTTAGTAAATATTGCTCCAAAACACAAGCGAGGGTTGTGTTAGAGGCAGCTAAACGCCCGAAACTCTCCCATTCTTACGGCACTTTTTTTATTTTTTGTCTGAAAACCTTCGCGTGAAAGGCACAATTTGAGTGTTGCTCCCCCACCGGCGGATACGTTATATTATAGATAGTCCGATCTACAGAGACTTCCCGCATATTCTATCCCCAATTTTTTAACTCGCATGTCGGTACAAGCGAAACTGACGGTTGTCGGCGGCAAAGCAAGCAAACGCACGGTTGCCTTGCAGTTGCCCACCTCTATCGGCCGAAGCCGAGACGCCGATCTTACAGTCGCTCATCCGCAAATCAGTCGCAAGCACTGCGAGTTGGTCGAAGCCGACGGTCTGATCCTCATCCGCGACGTTGGCAGTCTCAACGGCACCTACGTCAATTCGCATCGCATAAAAGAAGCGCCCCTGCCACCTGATGCCACGTTCAGTATCGGCCCACTTACGTTTCGGGTAAGGTATCAATTCGAAGGCGACTCGGCCGAACTCCCCCCCACAATCCCAGACGAAGAACCGGCCCAGCTGCAAGGCAGCGGCGAAATCTCTGAAACTGTGCCCGTAGAAGATGCGTCGTCCGCCGAAGCAGAACCTGGCAAGGCAGCAGACGAGAATGACGACGCGGCGTTGGACGATTTCCTCAAGGGACTGACCTAGTGCTCTGTCGCAATTGAAAATTCGGGTTAGCGGCGGCGAGCTACTATTGTCTATGGCCATCCACAGGATGGGGTTCTCAATTCTGATACCCACCACGAGTTCGGGTGGCAACCGGAGCTTCGCTATGGACAATCTTGAGCATGTAGTCATTATCGGCGGCGGATTTGGCGGGCTGTATGCAGCCCAGTCCTTGCAACGAACGCCGCTGCGGGTGACGTTGGTCGACCGACGTAACTTCCATTTGTTCCAGCCGCTATTGTATCAGGTGGCTACCGGCAGCCTTTCGTCGGCCAATATCGCGGCCCCGTTGCGCAGTATCCTCAAGCGTCAAAAGAACGCCGAGGTGCTGATGGGCCAGGTCGAGGATTTTGATTTAGAGCGTCGTCAGGTAATCCTCTCAGACGGCCGCATCGACTACGATACCTTGATCGTGGCCGCCGGCGCCGAACATTTTTATTTCGGCAACGACCAATGGGCACCGCTGGCGCCGGGCCTGAAAACGCTCGAAGATGCCGGCGAGATCCGCGCACGCATCCTGACTGCCTTCGAGGCGGCCGAACGCGAGGCGGACCCGCGACGGGTATGTGAACTGCTCACGTTCGTGATCGTCGGCGGAGGACCGACCGGCGTCGAGTTGGCTGGGGCCCTGGCCGACATCGCTCAAAGCGCCCTGCGTGGCGAGTTCCGCTCGATCGATCCGGCCGACGCCAAAATCATCCTGATCGAGGGCTCGGATCGCATTCTCCCGCCGTTTCCAGAAAAACTTTCCGCCAGGGCACAGCGGGATTTACAAGACTTTCAGGTGCAGGTTTGGACCGATGCCCGCGTGATGGATATTCGCCCGCATGGAGTTACCGTCAGCCGCAACGGCCAAACGCAAGAGATTGCCACCCGCACGATCCTCTGGGGAGCCGGCGTGAAGGCTTCGCCGTTGGGAAAACAGTTGGCCCAGGCCGCCGGCGTTGAAACGGATCGGGCAGGCCGAGTGCCGGTGGGCCCCAATTTATCCATCGCCAACCATCCCGAGGTCTTCGCAATCGGCGATTTGGCCAATTGCCCCGACCAGCAAGGCAAGCCGCTGCCCGGCGTCGCGCCCGTGGCCATGCAGCAAGGACGCTATGTGGCTAAATTATTGCGAGACCGCCGTCGCGGAACAGATACAAAACCGTTCGTCTATCGCGACAGGGGCACCATGGCCACCATCGGCCGCAATCGCGCCGTGGCCACGATCGGCCGCACGCAACTGAGCGGAAGGTTAGCCTGGCTCACGTGGCTCTTCGTGCATCTGATGTTCATCGTCACGTTCGAGAATCGCGTATTAATCATGCTGCGTTGGGCCTGGATCTACGTCACCAGACACCGATCCGCCTGCTTGATCCTCGGCCGCGTGGCAAAACTCCAGCCTGAATCCGAGCACCCGCTTCGCAAAGAGCACGAAGCGGTTTCGTCATAGATAGATTGTAGGGTGCGTCCGCGACGCACCGCAAACTGTTGGCGGATATAGGAAACAAAGTGCAACTTTCGCACCATCCTACGGCAGCGTTTCCTCCGTCATCTTTCGCGTATAAGTCGGCGGGCCAATAAGAGTTTCAATTTCTTTTTCTTCCAGCGTTTCGTCCTCTTCCAGGGCAGTGGCCAACTGGTCGAGCTTTTCGCGGTAGAGGTTAAGCTTTTCTTCGGCTTCGCGCTCGGCCTCGCGGAGGATGCGGACCATTTCGTCGTCGATCATCTGGGCCGTGTGTTCGCTGAAATGGCGTTGCTCACCCATATCCTTGCCTAAGAAGGGCTGGGCTTCGGCGGCATGGAAGGCGACGGGACCGATCTTTTCGCTCATTCCCCATTGCGTGACCATGCGACGTGCCAGATCGGTTGCCTGCTTGAGATCGTTTTCACCACCGGCGGTGAACTCGTCGAAGACCAGCTTTTCGGCCGCGCGTCCGCCCATGATGAACGTTAGGCGGGTTTTCAGTTCCGTCTCGTTGATACTGACGCGGTCTTCTTCGGGCAGAAGTTGCGTGACGCCCAACGCTCGGCCGCGGGGAATGATGGTTACTTTGTGAACGCGGTCGGTGCCGTCGGAGAACCATCCCAGCAGCGCATGCCCGGCCTCGTGATAGGCGGTCATGGTCTTTTCCTTGCCGGTCAGAACTTCTTCGCGTTTGGCGCCCATGAGGATCTTGTCACGGGCGTATTCAAAGTCGTCCATGTCGACGGCGTTTTTATCCTCGCGTGTGGCCCACAGCGCGGCCTCGTTGACCAGGTTGCGGATATCGGCGCCGGTCAGCCCTACTGTTCCGGCCGCCAAGCGGCCGAAATCGACGTTGTCGGCCAGCGAAATTTCGCGAGCGTGGACCTTGAAAATAGCCAGGCGGCCCTTGTAGGTGGGCCGGTCTACGGTAACATGGCGGTCAAAACGTCCGGGCCGCAGCAGGGCCGGGTCGAGCACGTCGGGCCGGTTGGTGGCGGCCATCACGATTACGGATTCGGTCTGTGTAAACCCGTCCATCTCGCTGAGTATTTGGTTGAGCGTTTGTTCGCGTTCGTCGTGCCCGCCGCCCAGGCCCGTGCCGCGGTGTCGGCCCACGGCGTCGATCTCGTCGATGAATAGGATCGACGGCGCGGCGGCCTTGGCGGTAGCGAACATGTCGCGCACGCGGCTGGCACCCACGCCCACGAACATTTGGATAAATTCGGAACCGTTGATGGAGAAAAACGGCACGCCCGCCTCGCCGGCCACCGCACGGCCCAGCAGCGTTTTGCCGGTTCCGGGTGGGCCCA
Source organism: uncultured Planctomycetaceae bacterium (assembly GCA_964541935.1). Taxonomy (GTDB): domain Bacteria; phylum Planctomycetota; class Planctomycetia; order Pirellulales; family Thermoguttaceae; genus JAFGTN01. The sequence continues at coordinate 8,661 of CAZISU010000116.1, forward strand.
TCAGCAATACGCCCTTGGGCACGCGTCCGCCCAGACGTTGGAATCGCTCGGGATTTTTGAGGAACTCGACAATCTCTTCCAACTCGTTTTTCACTCCGGTCAGCCCGGCCACGTCGTCGAAGGTAATAGGTTTATCGCCCGTCTCGTAGCGTTTGGCTGGGCTCTTATTGAAACCGGCCAGGGCTCCGCCACCCAGGAGCTGCTCGCGCGTGCGGCGGAACATGAACCACACGATGGCGATCAGGCCCACGGTAACGGCAAGGTAGAACATCAACACGAAGAGCGTATTATCGGTGGGCTTGGTGGCTGAATATTTTTCGCCCAACTTAGCGAGAAGCAACTCGTCTAGCTTACCGTCTTGCACAGCCGCTCTGGGAACTACGGTGACAAATTCTTCCTTGAACTTAGGAAGCTTTCCGTCCTTGTCCTTTTCACCTTCGGGGTTGTCGGGCGCATCCTTGAATTTGCCTAAAATCTCGTCGCCCTTCATGTTGACTTCGACGATGTTGGTGGGATCCTTTTTCAACTCCTGCATGAATACCCCAAAGGGGACCGAATGGCCACTGCTGCCGGTGTTGTAGAACATCATCAGCAACAACAGCGCAAGGATTACGAAAACCGCAATCGAGGCCGGGCTGAAGCGCGGGCGGGGCGTATCCGAATCGTCGCGGCCGTCCGGAGGCTGGTTGCTCGGAGGTCGACGGTCTGGCGGTTGATGCTCAGGCGATGGTCGCTCGGGTGACGGGGGAGATCCCTCTGGCTTGTTTTCCATCGACGTCCTTTCCGGGGGGTGCTGGAAGCGTAGCGGTAGTGCTAATGGAGTTCTAGGGGCTGTGCGCAGAATATATCGCTCAAAGCCGATTTATCTGGTATCGTCAAACACGGCATTCTACCATACATCGATAGTTTACGACCGGATAAATCCGTAACCCAGTGTCTGGAAATTCTGCCCGCATGAGTTGCGCCGCAAGGGGGGATTATTTGGCCGCCCGCTACGATTGGCATTTCCGGAATAATAAAACCTCTTCCAGTCGCGTTCCTTTGGGGAGCATTGGCAACAGTAGAGCCAGTTCGCTGGGATCGGCCGAGCCGACGACCTCTTCAAGTCGCTCAAGTTTTTTACCCGCGAAAAACCACTGGGCTTGGACAGAATGCCCGTTTTCAACCGCCTGCAAGGCGTGGTCCACTACGACGTCCGGCGATATGCCACGTACGGCGGCACACTCGTCGCTTGTGAATCCGGCCTCCAGCATCCGCAAGGTCCAATAGTAGCTGGGACGTTCGGAAACGCTTGGGTTCGATTCAACTCTTTGCGGTTGGGGTTCCCGCGAGCTAGTTTCAGGCACATCAGTTTCTGATGCAAGGGTTTCATGCGACTCCGGCGTTTCCGGCAACTTCGGCGTTTCCGTCGTTTCAGAAGAATTCGCTACGATTGCCAGCAGTTCGCCGCCGAACTGCTCGACTCGCTTTGGGCCCATGCCGCCGATAGCCAAGAGCCGCTCGGGTGTATCGGGACAGCAGCGGGCGATCTCTTCAATCGTGCTGTTTTGCAAAATGCAGTAGGCCGGCAGGTGTGATTCTTCGGCCCGTTGTGCTCGCCAGGCTTTTAGACGGGTGAGCAAATCTTTGTCGATGGACGATTGCCCATCTGATTGTGACGCCTCTTGTGCCTGCGGCACACCGA
>CAZISU010000117.1:0-10309 GCA_964541935.1 uncultured Planctomycetaceae bacterium
TCGACCACCAATCCTAGATGGCATCGAAGAGGGCACGCAGTTCTATTTCGTGCATTCCTACTACGTCGTGCCCAGCGACCGCGAAGTAATTGCCACCGAGACCGATTACCACACTCCATTCTGCTCGATGATCTGGCGCGACAACGTCTTCGCCACCCAGTTCCACCCCGAAAAAAGCCAGGCCAACGGGCTGAAGATTTTGGATAATTTTGCCAAGCTTTAGTTCAGGTTAGTTTTCATCCACCGCCCTAAGCCAGGGCCGCATGGTCGGTTCGAATTCGAAGACATCTTTTTCTTCGAAGAAGATATCAATCTCGCGCGCGGCCGCTTCGGGGCCGTCGGAGGCGTGTACCAAATTCATTTGACGGCTGGAACTGTAGTCGCCGCGGATAGTGCCGGCCGTAGCGTTACGGCCATTGGTTGCGCCGACCATGTCTCTTACGACGCGGATGCCTTCCAGGCCCTCGACAATAGCCGCCACGATCGGACCGCCGGTTATGAAGTCTTCGAGCATCTGATACCAATCCTTGTGGACGTGTTCGGCGTAGTGGCGTTTGGCCAATTCAGGCGTGACACGCATCATTTTCATGGCGATGACGTTTAGGCCCTTGTTTTCGAAACGGGCCAGAAGTTGGCCGACAAGGCGGCGTTGTACACAGTCGGGTTTGAAAAGTATTAGGGTACGTTCCATGGCTGGGTTATGCCTGTTTAGGTCTATATGTCGTTTTTTCAGAAAGTGCAGATCCTATCATCTACTACTATAAACATAGCATCACATCGGCACCGAAGCCTGGCGGCCGTTGTCGGTGGCAGAGAGGCTCAATATATACGGAACGGCTCGGCTAGCCCAGGTGCGGGCGTCGGGATATGACGAGGCCGACTGGCCGAAACAGGTTCTCAGCATCTCTGTGTCGATAATGCCGGGGTTGAGGGCGACGGCCGCCATCGAGGGTGGTAACTCTTGTGCGAGTGACTGGGTAAGTCCTTCGATGGCCCATTTCGAGGCGCAATAGGGTGCAACGTCGGACGCGGTCGAACGTCCCCATCCGGACGAGAAATTCACAATAACGCCACGCCCCCGTTCGATCATCGGTGGCAGGAAATGGCGGATGACATTGGCCACGCCCTTGATGTTTACGTCGATCAGTTGCGAAAACTCGTCGGCCGGCACTTGCCACAGCGGCGCGGTACGGTTCATTAGAGCGGCGTTGTTGATGAGCAGATCGGGCGGGCCGCCGAGTTCCATCATGCGGACCGCCCAGGCCTCAACTTCCGCATCGCTGGCGACGTCGACAACATCGAATGCAGACGGCGGCTGAGCGTTGGCAGCCAATTCGGCGATGCGCTGCTGGGATCGCGCGCAGCCGCAAACCTCGTGGCCTTTTTCGATAAACAGTTCGGCCATGGCTCGCCCCAGGCCGCGACTCACGCCGGTTAAGATTATTTTCATATTGAGATATGGGGCTTGTAATTTCTGACTTGCATTGATCAATGATCATTGATCATTGGGCCTATAGGGCGGTACACGTTGTCTTCGGTTACGACTATATGGACTGGAATGTCGTGCGGCGTCATGGGAATGCTTGAGAAAATCTGGCATTGATACGCTAGAGAAATAATTTTTGTGTTGTCCTGGAGCGTTTTTAAGAAACGGTCGTAGTATCCCTTGCCCTGGCCGATACGTCCCCCTTGGGGGTCAAAGGCTACGCCAGGCACAATTACCAGATCGATTTGTGACGGGGCGACAGATCTCGCTGGGATATCTCGCAACTGCGTCCGAGGCTCTTCTATGTCGAATGCTGCGGGCGCGAGTTCCGACATGCTTTCGAGCCGAAACAGCTTCAGCTCGTCGCCGTGGCAATACGGCACGACAACCGGCCGACCTTCTCGCAAAGCTTCGTCGATGAGCGGTCGCGTGGGAACTTCACTGCCCGCATCGACATAGAACAAAATGGCCCTGGCGTCGATGTATTCGGGCAACCCCCGTAGAGTTGTAGCGATTTTCTCGCTGCGCAGTTGCTTGTCCGAAAGCTTGCGACGCAGGCGGCGGGCTTGGGTGCGGATTTGGTGTTTGAGCGAAATATTGCCCGAAAGTGGCGTCATCACCTTACTTTCGTGTAAGAAAAGTTTGTTCGGTTTGGGTGAAGGTGATGGTAACCGATTCGTTTGATATGGCAAGGGCTGGTCAACATCCCCAGGGCGGCTGTTACGCTGAAAATTTCAGCTTGATGTAAGGGCAAAATCAATAACGTTTTCGTCCGGCTTGACTTCCTCGGTAAGATCTGATTGCGTATTGTAACGGGCGGGAATTTTGTCTCGATACTTTGCGCCGGCCGCCATTTTAATTGTGATTTTGTGGTGGCCGAGTTTGGCGCCGGTTATCTGACGAATGTACTTGAGCTTGTAGTTCCCCTCTGAGTCTGTAACCCCCATCGACTGTCTCCCGCCCGAGACGGGACTGAAGACCACAATAGCGTCGGGCAAGGGCCTACCATCGATGGTGAGTGTGCCTTGCACCTGGCCCAATTCGGGACGCGTACCGCCACCACATCCTGGCAGCGCGAACATACAAATCAAAACCATGAGGAAAACTAAACTGTCCGAACGATTGTTTGAAAGCATGGCAATCCTGTCGCTGTATAAAATCGGGAATTATCATTGCGGCATTTCGAACGTTTGCCCGTCGCGGATACTGCCCAGCCAGGCGAATATGTTGCTATCGACATCTTCGCTGATGAAGCGGACCGAACCGTCGGCCAGGCCGAAATGGGCGCCGCCGGAATGCTCGCTGCCAGGCGATTCGAAGAATCCGTTATTCATTCCGCCCGTCTGCCCTTTATCGGTGCCTTCGCCGGCGATTGCCGTGACGAACTGTGTTGCCACGCCGCCCAGGGCCCAGCCGTCGTTGCTAAACTGGTTGGATTCATCGTAGCTCGTGGCGCCGTCGGGCGGCAAGAGTCGTTGCACCTCGCCGACAAGGATCGTTTGCGACGTTCCATCGACCATGTCGCGAAAGCTGACAGTGCTGTTGAGCGAAAAAGCTCCGATGCGGTCGTCGCCTGGATCAAGATAGGCTCCGTACACAAAAACATGTCCGCAAGCGTGGTGTGTTCTGACGCAGTAATTGTTGTAGCCGTTGACCCGCCCCAGGCATCCGCCGTAGTCGGTACCGCCGCCCGTAAACCCGGGCAAGAGCATTCTTTGCTGTTCAGCCGTGACGGCGGAACGTCGGCTGGGGCAGTAGAACGAGGCAATATCGGTGTTGGCCAGCGGTTTATTGCCAAGCACGTTCGAGTTAAAATCCCATCGATCGAAAAGCTGTTGCTCTTCGACGTAGGGCAGGACTTGTAGCATCCAACTCGTGCCGTGGCGGCCGGTTTGCGATTCGGCGATTACGTCATACGACGATGATTTCCAACTTGGGTCCACGATACAACCCGACGGTAAAACGCCCCGGCAACCGGCGTAGTTCTGCAGCGCTAAGGCTATTTGCTTGAGGTGATTTGTACAAGTGATTCGCCGGGCCGCTTCCCGCGCGGCTTGCACAGCCGGTAAAAGTAGGGCGATTAAGATGCCTATGATTGCGATAACGACTAGAAGTTCCACCAAGGTGAATGCGTGTTGTGCACGGAATGCTCTCATCGTGTTGCTGTCCCCTTGTTATAGAATTATGCCATTTGTCGTAGTAGCTATTTATTGGCGGCCGAGTCGATGGCTTCGCTGGCCATATCTCCAAAATGCGTGCCTTTGAAACGTCGCGAGATGGCTTTGAGTAGAGGAATGCGACGCTGCGGTTTGGCAGCGATTCGCTCGAGCGCCGATTGGTATGCCTTTTGGGCGGCCAGTTCTTGCTTGAACTGTTTGTCCTTTTCCATGAAGGCCGTGACCTGTTTGGCCTTTTTGCTTTGCTCACTGGACTTAAACATTTTCGACAATATGCCGGCCGAGGCGTATGCGTTGAGACGTTCGGAAATGCTGCCTTTGTAGTTTTGTCGGATCCGATCAAGGCGAGTGTCGAGGAAGCTATCAATTGCGGTTTCGATGGCGTCATTCTGATCCGGTGGCAGTTTCTTCTGCGCGGCTCGCAGTGCAGTATCCGACATGCGGCCCAACTCGCATGGCCACAAGAGGGCCTGCAGCGAGTCGGGCATGTCGGGCGAGATAAAGAGAAACTCGCCGAGATTCTGGTCCTTTTGAATTCTCTCGGGCAGGCCGAAATTTCCACCTTGATCCTGCATGCCCGCGGAGCCCCTTCTGTCGACCTTTCCGCTGGGACCAATTTGCACGTAATGAAAAAGGTTGCTCTGGAAACCCAAGATCTTATCTATGGTGGGATGGTAGCCGTGGATGATGTTTGGTGCATTGAAGTTTCGCTCGGCAACATATTTGCGTGCAGAACGAGGTGTTTTATCCGCGTTGACTGCCAGCATCACGACTGGTCGTCCCTTGACTGCGTCTTTGAGTTGGTCGAACATTCTGCCCGACCACTTATTGCACAATGGGCACCAGGTGGCATAAACCAGGACGATAGTGGTTTTGCCTTTGAGAGCGTCGCGTGTTATGCCCGGTTCGCTCCATTGGACTTTGTCAAGCAAAGACAGTACGTCAACAGAAGACGCCCTTGTGTCAGAAGGGAAGTCTAGTTTTTGACCTTCCTGTGACCATGCTATGCCCGAAAAACAAAACAGCACACTCAGACTGGCCGCGGTAATTGCCCTATTCACGACAAGACTCCTGCTTTTTTGTAGCGTTTTCCCCAGGTTCATCTTAGCAGTCAGCAATAGACCACTCAAGCGGGTGGAATCGATGGGGCTGTTTTAGTGTGGGTAAAATGCCACAGTTATGGCGACTGGCTTGCTGTTTTAATTTTTCATATTCTCCATGCTGAGAGTTCTGTGCGACATAGGGCATCAAACTGTCGGAAAAATGGGCAAAAACCATGAATCATACGCATCTGGATAGCTATCGGAGGGGACATGGGTAGGCTTTTGCGTAACAGTTTTGCCCACTTGGATAGGGTGGAATAATTTCGTACTTATGGGTGGTTCGCAATGTACTCGAAAGCGGCCAGCGGCTTGTGGCGTTCAGCGCTGATTAGTCGTTGTTCTTATTTGCCGCGTCCACGCACTACGGCATATGTCGTTTGTGGATAACGACTTATGGTACTGATGATTGTTTGCGTTGCATTTAAACCCCCTAATCGCAGCCCACTCTAGGGGTGATGCCCCTTGCGAGTAAGATTATGTCATTAGCGAATATATTTATGCAGGAATGTTGCATATAAATGATTTTTTTGTTATAAATGAAACCATGAAGGATCTAGGCACAAAAAACATTACGCGAATCGACAAGCTTGCGGAGACGCTACGCAAGGACATTCACCGTCGTTCGCTCCGCGAGGGTGACCACTATCTTACGGCCGCGGAGGCGGGCCAAATGCTGGGAGTCAGCCAAGTTATGGCGAATCGGGCCATGAACGTTCTCGCTGGGAGGCGTTTGCTCATTCGGCACCGTCGCCGTGGTTCGTTTGTGGGGCCGGCTTTTCAGCCCAACGCCTCGCCTGCGGCGTTGCGTGTGATTCATATCATTAAGGGGCTTTCGATAGACGAAAGGCAATGGACTTACGTAATCGGCGATTGTTTGCATGGGCTGCACACTGTGTTGCCCGGCTATCAGGTGCAGTCGAATATTCTTCCACACCACAATCAGGCGGACTTGGTGCGGCAAATTTTCAAGCAGTACACACCCGACGGATCGTTGGCCGGCATTGTCCTTTTGAGTTGCCCGCGAGAAGTTCAGGAGATGGTGCAGGAGTTGGTGAATGAACATCGTCTGCCGGCGGTGTCTTTTGGATCCTTATATCCCAATATCACGAGCATCCCATCGGTCGATCAGGATCAGTTCGAAGCGGGACGATTGGAAGCGAAATACTTGATCGATCGGGGGCATCGCCGCATCACGGTGCTGATGCGCGATAACTGGCAGCCGGGCGACAACTTGCTGGCCGACGGGATCAATCAAGCCTTGGCAGACTCCGGCTTAAGCTACGGCGTATTGTCAACACGTTCCATACCCGAAGATGCCGCGATGATAAAAACCGAGTTGCATCGCATTCTTTCGGAAGATAATCGGCCAACGGGACTGATCTGCCGCACGCCGTTGTTTACCGAATCGGCAGTCGAGGTTGCACGCTCTCGATCAATGCGCATCCCGCAAGATTTGGATATCATTTTAGATGGCAACGATAAATACTATCCCGCCATGGCGGGCCTGCCGCGCGTCAGTTCGAAATATAGCAGCCGCAAGGCGTTAACCATGGTCGCCGAAACCCTGGAAAAAATCATCGACGGCAAGCAAATAAAAAACAACCAAATCATCATGCCGGTCGAACTTTTAGGGCCGGGGGAGAAGGAGTAAAGCATGAGTAGCACGCCCCTAAACAGAAATCCCGAGCGAGCCTCGCGGCGAGAGTTTCTTGCGCGGACGGCCAATACGGTTTCAGCCTCGGCGGTGGCCGCGAGTTTAGCCATGGCGGGAGGAGTTTGCCATGCCCAAGAAAACAGCAACGGCAAAGGTGCAAAAAGCCAAACGCCCGCGTGTTTAGACTACGGGCTCTCATTCATTTGCAACACGTCGCCACAGAATTCGGTTCGGTTTTGGGTCGAAAGCCGCACGACCGTGATCGACGATTCGAACGGTGTTGCGACTGACTTCTATCAGTGTGCCTCTTGCAAAAGCGAGCACACGTTTGCGGAAAAAGATCTCTTTCAAGAGGACAACTACGATTTCCTGCCAATTCTCGGCGGCAAGGACGTCGAGGATTTGTTGGTCTTCCGTCGTCCGGCGCGGTTGAGCGACAGCTATAGAACGATTGTCAAGTCGGAGGATTACTGGGGGAAACCGATCCTGAAACTTCGGCAAGGTAAAAATGTAAGGGTGCTTAATACGTGGGAAGAAATTCGCGACGCCACGGCGGCGGCCTTGCCCATCGTGAGTAGGACCGAGATTGTCAATCCCGAAACAAAACTGCGGGCGATCATCGAGTGTCCGGTGAAAACGATGAACATTGCCCATCCGACCAAGATGTATCAAACAGACACGGGGCCAGTCGCTTTTCCCGATCTTTCGCGGCGGGCCGAGCCATTGATCGACTGCTTGAGCCTTGCATTTATCGCCTTCAACGCGCCGCACTTTGCTGACTTCGTTATAGAGCAGCCCACGGCGGTGACGGAAGGTGACAAAGAGCTATTCAAGGTTTACCACTACTCGAACCCCGTCAGTCTGGCGGCGAAGAATACACTACTCGCGTTAAGTTGATTGTGAGACAAACAATTATTGCTTTTCAATCAGGAAAAATGAACATGCGACATAACGGATTAGTTACAGTTTCATCAGGACACCTCGAAAGGAAGCATGGTGGCCGTTTTCGCGGCGCCGGCTTCACGCTTGTCGAGCATTTGGTGGTGATCGCGATTATCGGCATCTTGATCGCACTTTTGCTTCCGGCCGGACAAGCGGCACGTGAGGCGGCACGTCGGATGCAGTGTACCAACAACGTAAAGCAGCTCGCCTTGGGTGTGTTGAACTACGAGAGTTCGAATAAAGTGTTTCCACCGGGTGGAAGCTACGGGATATCGGGCCCCACGCCCTATGGAGCTTCGTGGATTGTTCACATACTTCCCTTCTGCGAGCAAAACAGCATTTTTGAGAGAATGGATGTGGTAGGCGTGGGCGGCTATGGTTGCTATGCTCCCGCAAATGTTGACAACAAGGCCGCTTTAGAAAACCAAGAGTTCGACTTTCTACGTTGTCCTTCAACTCCGTTGCCGGTCAACGGAGCGGGGCACCCCACGGAATATCAGGTCGGCGATCCGACCGGTTATGGTAACAACCAACCGTACCAGGGCTCGAACTACACGGGCATTTCGGGCGGCGGTTTGCCGCCATCGGCCGGCGGAACTTATGCGGATACGCGTTCGAAGGGATCGTCCAGTGTTGCCTCGGGTTACATCGGCGAAGGCGGCATCCTGATCCGTCTGACTCCGCTGAAAGTGGGCAGTATCACCGACGGTTTAAGCAATACGATGGTCATTGGCGAGCAATCCGATTGGTGCATCGCGATCGACGGCCAGATGCGGGATTGTCGCAGTGATTGCGGGCATGGGTTCTACATGGGTCCGGCACCGATACCCACCGGCGCGAACGACCGCGATTTCAACTTGACTTGTGTGATTAACCGCTTGAACGAGAAATCGTTCGCGGCCACGGGCGTGGCCAGCAACTGCGGTCCGAACCGCCCCATCCAATCGGCGCACCCCGGCGGAGCGACGGTGGGATTTGCCGACGGGTCGGTACACTTTCTAACCGAGGAAATTGAAGTTCATACACTTTACAATATGGCGAACCGAAATGATGGCGAGATACTCGGTGAATATTAATTGTTTTTCCCTGCTAGGACTGGCCTTGCTGGTAAGCGTGGGTCTTGGGTTTTCGGGCTGCAAGCAGCCGGAGAAGCTGGGGAAGATCTGCGGCAAGGTGACTTTCCAGGGCCAAGCGGTTACGGAGGGAATGGTGTTGTTTAGTTGCATCGACAAGGGCGTGAACATGACCGCGCCATTGAAGGAGGACGGCAGCTACGAAATCATCATGGCCAAAGGGGCCGGGCTGCCGCTGGGAGCTTACAAGGTTTGCGTCAGTCCGCCGCAGGTGTTTCATCCCATCGGCACAAAGGCCCCGCCGCAGCCTAAGCAGTATCCGAACATTCCGGCAAAATACCGTAGTTATCAAACCTCGGGTTTGACTATGACCATCGAGGACGGCGAAAACACGTTCGACATCGATATGAAACCTTAAGCTGCGGACAAGACACAAAAGAGGCTGTGATCGGCACGAGCCGGTCGCACGGAAAACTATCATCTTTATTTCCGAACCTTTTGGGAGATACGACATGAGATTACAAAAACTTTTATTCGTTCTAGTCGGAGTGTGCTTATTGGGCATGGCAGGCTGGGCTTCGGCGGAAGTTGTTGCGACTGGAGAGATCGCGGCAGGTGACACTGGTACGTTCACGGCCCCGGCCAGTTTAATCGGCGGCGCGCCCGCATTCACGGGAGGGGCCCCGCCCAATTACACCACCAGCGGCTGGGCCGATTGGCCGCAGATGGCCGATGGCTATGTTGGCCCGGCAAATGAAGGCAATTGCATGCTCCTGGACAATCTCGCCGATTCTCCCTGGGCCGTTTGGACTTTGGACACGACGGCCGAGCCGCTCGGATACGAAATAGAATCGATCCAGTCTTTTGCCGGCTACAACCAAGATCGGCCTTGGCAGGGCGTGGAGGTCAAGTACGCGTTGGTGGGAGACACCATCACCCCCGGCAGCGAGCTTGGTCGCACCCTGGGCTCGTTTACCTACCAGCCCGCGGATCTCGGCCAGGGCTTTAACGCTTCCAAGATGACTATCGCGGACAATGCAGCCGCGACGATGCTTAGCGGCGTCAGTGCCATCGAAATCAAGTACATCGACAATGGTTTCACGCAAGGCGAGTCCTTCAATTTGACTTCCTATCGGGAAGTCTGCGTGACTGGCCCAGGTGCGGTTATCGAACCAAAGGGTATTCACTCGACCGGCTCGATATCGCCCGGGACCGCCGCTCCCGTGCTGCCGGAAGGCAATCTGATTGCCCAAGGCAGCGCTACACTGAGCAGTTCCTATTCTGGCGGCACCGCGCCGGCGGCGTGGGGCGCGCAGTTGCCCGACGGCATGAATAGCGGAGTGATGACTGCCGCGGATGACGCTTCTTCTACTATTCTCGCCTGGGATGGCGTGGTCGACGATCCAGAAAATTATCCGGACGGTTTTGGATGGGCTGTCTACGAATTAGATACCACCACTAACACGCTTGGCTACGATGTGACCAACATTCTGTCCTATGCCGGTTGGACGGACAAGAGAGTCAACCAGGCCGTCGAGATTAAGTACGCGTTGGCGGGAGAGACCATCACCGCAGGCGAAGAACTTGGCCATACGCTAGGCTCGTTTAGCTACACGCTGGACAACGCACAGTGGGCCTACACCACGATGTCGATCACGAACGACGAAGATCCGCTAGTGCTTTCGGGCATCTCGGCTATCCAAGTCAAGTACATCGACAATATGTTCAACGGGAATAATGGAAACCTCGGGGAACCGGGCAATTACTCGGCCTACAAGCAATTCGCCATGATTGGCACGGCGTCGACGACCGGTCCCGAACCCAATTTGCCCGGCGATGCCAACCTTGACGGTGTTGTTGACAACCTCGACGCC
>CAZISU010000118.1:0-9629 GCA_964541935.1 uncultured Planctomycetaceae bacterium
GAAGAAGTCGGGCTTGGCCCCGCCTTCCTTGTGTGTGCCATTGTCGCTTGTGAAAATCACCAGCGTGTTTTCGTCGATCCCCAACTGCTTGAGCTTGTCGAGAATGCGACAAACGTCGCGGTCCAGCCGTGCGATCATGGCCGCGTGGGCCTTCTGTGGCTCGGGCCAATCGCGATTGGCATACGCGCCAAGCTCGGGCACCTCCATACCGCCTTGTGGCGTGCGCAGTTCCTTAACGCGACCGGCTTCGTTGTTGGCGTGCGGGATCGTGTAGGGCAGGAAGAGGAAAAACCGCTCCTTGCCGTGTTTGTCGAGGAATTCTAGCGCGGTCTTGGTAAACAGGTCGTGCGAGTAATCGACCTTCTTCGCAGCCACCCCGCCCGGCGAAAAGTCCCGACCGCCGCTTTTGTGTACAACCTCGTTACGCAGCGGGAACTTCTCACCGTTCTTCCACAGAAAAGCTGGGTAGTAGTTGTGCGCATGGCGTTGGTTGAGATAGCCCAGCCAATGGTCGAAGCCCTGCCGGTTGGGCGTGCCCGTCGAGTCCGGCTCACCCAGCCCCCATTTGCCAAACATGGCCGTCGTGTAGCCGGCCGCCTTGAGAACTTCGGCAACCGTAACGTCTTCCGCCCGCAACGGCACCCGCGCATTGCCGCGCACCAGGGCATGACCACAATGCAGACCGGTCATCAAACTGCAACGCGAAGGCGCACAAACCGTGCTGCCGGCATAGCAATCCGTAAACCTCATGCCCTCGGCAGCCATGCGATCGATGCAGGGCGTTTCAATTTTCTCCTGCCCGTAGCACCCCAAATCCCCATACCCCAAATCGTCGGCCAGAATCAACACGATATTTGGTGCATTGCCATTTGCGGATTTATCCTCGCATTTTGCAGTACCGCTCGACAGCCCGATCTTCTCCCAGGGGATAGGCGGAAAGCCAGGCACCTTTTTCCAGACAGCGGGCAGCTTGCTCAGGTCGAGTTTTTTCGACTCGTCCCCGATGCCTAACTGAGGAACGTCTTTCACGCTGTAAATGTGATTGTTCTCGCGGCCAAGCCAGGCGTCTTCGATGCCCTTGGAGATTGCGAACGGTTTTTTGCAGCCGATTATAATGTTGTCGCGGATGGAGTTACCCAAGGGCATGAGCGGCTTTTCGTCCATGATCTTTGCCAATTTCGGGTAGCGTTTTTTCCACAACGGCGAGAGGTAGTCGACGTTTTTGCATTTGTCCAACAGGTTCCAGGAGCCCGGCCGGTCGAGTGTGATGCCGCGTGGTCCGCGGGCGTCGACGTGAATTCCCACCGGCAGGTCGATAAAGATGTTGCCGCGGATCGTGTTGTCGCGTCCACCGCCCAGCAGCACGCCCCGGCCCACGCCGCCGAAAACGATATTGCCCAGAGCCATATCGCCGCTATCGCAATCGTCGAAATAAACTGCCGAGGAACCGTGGCCCGCGTTGTTCGAAATGTCGTGAATGTAGTTCCAACGCACAATGTTCCCGCGGCTGGACCAATCGCGACCGGTGTAGAAAACGCCCACGTCGGAATAGTGGATGCAAACGTCGTGAATCTCGTTGAGTTCCAGCACATGTTCATTGCCGCCATAGGCCACGGCCCCGGTGGGCGTATGGTGGATAAGATTATTGGCCATGCGATTGCCGCAGCCGTGCAGCGTCACACCACGGCCGCCCACCCAGTTGAGCCGCCCCACGTGGTGGATGTGGCAATTCAGAACCGCACACCGGCCCGGGGTGAGCGATTTGCGATCTCCGCCAGAAATATGGATGCCATATGACGAGGTACCCGTCACTTCGCAGCCGACGGCCGAAACCTTGCTGCCGGTCAAGCTCATACCGCTTTGCCCCATGTTGCGAACCAGACAGTTCTCCACACTACAGTTTTCACACTTGCGGAACTGCACGCCGATGCCGCGTCCGTTTTCGAACGTCAGGTCGCGGACCTGCAAGTGCGAAACGCCCTCGGCCGCAAGCAGAGGTTTTGCACATAGCGTGATGCGGACGGGCCGTTTTGTCACATCGCCGGGCGGCCAGAAATACAGCTTCTGGTTTTTACGGTCCAGATAATACTCGCCCGGGCTGTCGAGTTCTTCGAACACATGCAAGGCATAGAATCGTCTTTTAGAGTTCTTGCGGTGCGGATTTCCGATCCCGTAATGGTGTTTGACCGCGAAACGCAATTCGTCATTTTCCGCAGTATAGCTTTTGACCAACAGGGCCTCGTCGTTCCAATCCCAGCACCAGAAACCGTGCAACCACACGCCGCGGGCGAGATCCCAGTGCTTGGCCCGCGCACCCTTATCCCCGTCGCCCTTATCCCCTTCACTGGGAAAGCGGAACGAGCCGGGCCGATAGACGTCGCGTTGCACCCAGTGCGTCGTACCCGATGCGCCGGCGTCGATCACTTCGGTAAAGGCGACAAAACCCTCGTTGGGCCAACGCGCCGATTGCATGGGCGCATCGCCGAAAACCACTTCCTCGCAACCGTGGGCCCGATGTTTTTCCGGCAATTTCGCCAGCGGTGCAAAACCCTCCGCCGCCAGATCAGCAACCAAAACGCGTTTCTTGGCTTCTTCGCTGATAAGCGGTTTGGCCTCCTCGGGCGAGATGGGCCGAAAATTTTTCACCACCCGCGCGCCCGACAACCGCGTCTTGCCGGGCTCGCTGCCGCGGATCACCAGCGGGCTCTGCGCCGTTCCGCCATGCTTGCCCCCGAGCTTGACGCCATCTTTGAGATAGAACTCGCCCTCCCCGATCCATATCGTGCCCGCGCCCGCTCCGCGCATGGCCTCGACGGCCTTTTCGACCGTAGCCAGCGGCCGATCTTTCGTGCCGGCGGCCGCATCGTTTCCGCCTTTGGAAACATAAACGTCCTTGGCCGAGGCGAACAAAGGTAGTTGCAAAATGATGCAAAACAGAAAAAATCGGCCGATGGCTAGACGCATGGCAAGACTCCGATGGGGGGTGGGTTGTGGCAGGAGGAAACTGTTCTATGCTTGAGTATGGCAGCTTCTGCCTTTGTTCTAGCAATAAACAGCGCTATATGCAAGAATGTGGGAGTTTTCACGAATAAATGATACCGCAAATACTAACCCGAAGCGCAAGCGAAGGGCGGGAGACCGGGTGTACGTCGCATCTCCCTTCGCTTGCGCTTCGCGCTTAGTATTGTTGCTGAAATGCCATGTAAAAAAATAAAAATCCGTGCCATCCCCTTCTGACACCTCAAACCTGAAACCTCAAACCTCACAAAGACACCCAACCATGAACTTGGCCATCGTCCACTATCACCTTAATCGCGGCGGGGTAACTCGCGTGATCGAGAACCAGCTTCGCGCGTTGGATGCGGTTCTTAGTGCTGGTGAAGAGTCGACTGGCCAGTCGTGGCGGGTGGCCATTTTCTATGGCGGGCGACGCAAAGGATGGATCAAGAAGGTCAGTCACGAGCTGCGCTCAATTCGCCTCGCGTTGGTCGAGGTTCCCGCCTTGGAATACGATACGCTCGACGAGTCCACGGCGGCGGCCTCCGACCCGCAAGAGTTGGCCAAAGATTTGCGTCTGGCCTTCGGGCGTGAAGGTTTCGCGGCCGGCACGACCGTGGTGCATGTGCATAACCACGCCCTGGGTAAGAATCGGGCTTTGCCCGCGGCGCTTGCCCGACTGGCCGAAGCCGGCTTCCCCGTGCTCTTGCAGGTTCACGATTTTGCCGAGGATTTCCGGCCCGCTAATTATCGTTGGCTGCTGGGTGGCGAAAGCGACGCGGCCAAGCTCTATCCCCAGGCCGACGATATCCACTACGCCGCGCTCAACACCCGCGACCACGGCATACTCGCATCGGCCGGCGTCGCCCCCGCGCGGCTCAATCTTCTGCCCAACCCGGTGCCGCCGCTGACCGACATGCCCCGTCGCAAAGATGCCCGCCATCGCTTACAACAGTTTTTCGACGTGCCAACCACCGACCGTTATCTGCTCTACCCCATCCGCTGCATCCGTCGCAAAAACGTGGGCGAAGCCTTGCTGTATTCGGCCTTGGCGCCACAGGGCACGGTAGTGGGCATGACCCTGGCCCCGTTGAATCCGGCCGAGGTGCCCATCTACGAGGCCTGGAAAGATTGCGCGCGACGCTTGCAACTGCCCTGCCGCTTCGAGGTCGGCGCGGCCGACGGGCTCACATTCGCTGAGAACATGGCGGCCGCCGACGCCATCATCACCACCAGCCTGGCCGAGGGTTTCGGCATGGTCTTTCTCGAATCCTGGCTGGCCGGCCGACCACTGATCGGACGCGACCTGCCCGAAATAACCACCGATTTCCGCAATGCTGGCATCGAGTTCAACTGGCTGGCCCCCTCGTTAAAAGTCCCACTCGCTTGGCCCGGCGCTGATCGTTTCCGCGAAGCATTTCTAACGACCTACGCCCGCGTCCTAGAGTCATACGGCCGCCACAAACCGCCCCACTTGACCGAAGCCCTCGACTACAAAACCGCCGACGGCATGGTCGACTTCGGCGACTTGGACGAGCCCCTCCAACAAACCGTAATCCAACGTGTTTGCAGCTCGGCCAGCAACCGCGACACCGTCCTACAAGCCAACCCCTGGCTCGCAACGGCCCTGAACGTCAACATCGAATCGGCCGCCCACGTAATCGAACAAAACGCCCAGGCGATCCGCTCGGAGTACAGCCTAACCAGCAGCGGCCAATCTCTCCTGCAACTCTACGAAAAAGTCCAGCAAACCCACCCCGCAGCCGCCGGGCAAATCAAATGCCACCCACTCCCCAACGCCCCCGCAATCCTAGACAGCTTCCTCGACCCGCAACGCTTCCGCCTAATCCGAAGTTAACCCCACCCTACATATCCTGTTAATCTTGTTAATCCTGTCAAAACCCAGGCTGGCTTTCGGTCTTTTGACAGGATTAACAGAATCGACAGGATATGGCTTGCATGATTGTGTTATGACTCCCCGTCCTCGGGCGTGTCAACATCTGTCGCCAATGGTCGATTGAAGATTGGTCGCGAGACCAGCATGGTCATAGTAATCACATATATGAAAAAACCCAGGAGGCGAGCTTCATCTATTCCTGGCAGAAATGAATCGCCGTAGTTGTGTTTGTTTATTTCATCGGGATTGAGTGTTTCACCACCGTCAATGCTCAGTAAAGCGGCAAGCTGATCGTATGATAGTCGCGCCCCAGAGAAACCACCCGATCCATCTGCCATTAAGACGTTTCCACCGATCAGAGAATAAGTGCTGGAAAAGAAGTACATCCTTTCCACAAAATGGTTTGATGACGGCACTTCGTACGGTTTTCCCGCAAGTGCCTCGTCGAGTGTAACGTCGCGAGGTTCCATCCAGTTGATATCCGAGCCGTCGATCTCTACAAGCAAGATGGTTTTGCTGGTGCCGTCGTGGAAGTCTTTAAGTTTCGAGCCCTCGGTCCCCGGCCAAGCCGTTCCCTGCCCGGTGACGGCCACGTAGTGGGTGACTAGCGGTGAACCAGTTTCAGTAGCTTCCGTGGTCAGACATCGGAAATCGTAGGGCTTATGTCTCGCCAGTTTTCGGTTATTCGGACCATCCCACGGTTCGTCGAAACGATACTGTGAATAGATAGCTTGACCTTCGAGATACGGCAATAGCAGCACTCGCCAAGAATGCATGGGGCGTCCCTCGGCGTCGGCGATATAGACCGGCGGGAATCGGCCGTGATGATCATGGTAATTATGTAGAGCGATTCCAAGCTGCTTCAAGTTGCTTAGGCACATCGATCTCCGACGAGCTTCGCGATGGCTATGTGGTCCGAGGCTTCCTACAAGCCACACTATGCCCAAGCCGACAATAATTGCGATCCGAATGTCCCTGCGTCGAACGCTAAACGTCACATAAGCAAGCACTGCGGTAACCAAGATCCCCCACACGCCGAACGTCGCCATCGACGACCAGATGACGACGAAAAACAATAGTAGTGTTCGCAAGCTAAATTGCATGGTCTCACTCGCCCAGCGTATACGTAAACGCCACGCCGTGTTGCAACTGCCGATACCGATCGCCGATACCTTCGAGTTTCAGGTTCGTGCGCAGCAGCACCGGCGGCAGGCTGTTGTCGGGGAACATGTCCCAGTGACAAGGGATGGCGACGTCGACGTCCAGACGTTTGGCCAGCCGTGCGGCGTCGGTCGGGCACATGTTGCGGAAGGCCGGGTTGATGACGCTGAAGAGAATGTTGACGTCGCTCGGCGCGGCCGCCTCGCCCAGGATCTCGTGATAGGCCGTGTCGCCGGTGGCGTAGAGCGTGGGCCCGTCTTCGACCGAAACTATGTAGCCCACATGGTTTAGGTCGTCGGCGCCCAAGGGGATGGCCACGGTGGTGCGAATTTCTACGTCGCCGAGCGCGAACTTCTTATTGGGCCAAGTCATCTCGATTTGCTCGCGCGGCACGCCCTGCTCGACCAGCTTGTCGACCGTTTCCGGCGGAGCCAGATAGGGCCCCTGGCCACCGGCCGCGCGATAGCCGGCCAGGGTTTCCGGATCGAGGTGGTCGCCGTGGCTGTGGGTCATGGCGTACAGATCGAAATCGACCATCCCGGCCGGTTCCAGCGGCGTGGGCACCATGCGGTCCATGTCGAAGCCGAACTCGTCGCCGATGGCCTTGCAGCTATTGGTCAAGTAAGGGTCGATGGCCACGACCGTCCCGCCGGGGCTTTTCAGAACCAGTCCGGCCTGGCCCAGCCACCACAGCGTAAGACTATGGGCCGGGACGACGTGCGATTTGATCTGTTCTTCGAGCGACATGGTTTGTTGTTCCTTTATGAAAAATGGCCTGAACTTGTCGCAATATACCCACTGCAATCCGGGCAGTCAATCAAAGCGAGGGAGCGAAGCTAGGCGACCCCGGCTTCTGGTATGGTTTTAGCGCCTCGAATCGGTACTCGATTTCGCTGATATCGTCTTTGCTTAATTTCACCTCCGAGAAGATGGGAGACGCGGGGACGGTTCTGCCGGGCCCGTAGTGCCGGGAGACCATCGTCTGGAACACGCCACGTTTTTTCCAAAGGTACAACTGGACACCGCGAAAGTCACCGCCCGGATGTGTCTTGCTGAGGTTGGCCATCAGGAGGAACTTGCTGTATGCATCCTTCAGGGCTGCAGGATCTGAGCCGTTCTGCTGCAGTTCCCAGATGCGGGTGAGGACGTCTGCGTATACGGCCCGCTCGGTGATCAGTCCTTCTGTGCCAAGTCGCAACTCGTAGAGCCAGCCGAATCCTCCGCGGGCGCTGAATACGCGTCGGATAGGGGGCCGCGCCGCGAGCAGAATCCGCGTACGTGCGATGACGGGGTTCGCTTCCTCCTTAACATAGCCGAAGTTCGGGAACTTCTCCGCCAGTTCGATCAGGAGTTTCGTCGAGGGGACCGGTCCCCTGTAGGCCACACCGCCAGTGGTCTGGAGAATTACAGGCCGCTTTGCGACGGACGCCAGCGCACGCCAGTACTGGCGCATGTGGTCTTGCGTCTTGCCCGAGTCGGGTGGCCGCGAGATGATCGCCGCCGGCGCCAGCTTCTCGGCATGCTTCGCGAAAGTGAGCATTTCGGCCGTGTCCTTGCCCTGCACACCGAGGCACAGTGCCGTGCGCAGGCCACGAGCCGCCTTGGCCAGTACCTCCATGCCCTGAAGCTTTTCGTTGGTGGACAACAGGTCGACGCTGTCGCCCGACTGAGGCCAGATCATGCCCGGGCAGCCACACCAATCGACGTAGCACGCCTGTTTGGCAAGTGCGTCGAAGTCCACCGCGCCCGATTCGGTGAAGGGTGTCGAAAGAATGAGAAACGGTCCTTGGATCTTCGGATCGGCAGTCTGCGTGTCGGCGAGAAGGCTTTCGCCGTGCTCTCGTCTCGGCAAGAAGGTAGCAGCGATGCCGCCCGATGCGCCGGCCGCCGCGACCCTGAGCATCCGTCGCCTCGTGATGTGTCTCTCTGCGAACATGATGAACCTCCGTTGGGAAGAAAGAAAAGTAGGGTGCGTCGCGGACGCACCATGAGCGGGTTTCATTGTTCTGTTGAGTTGATCTGCTCGCGCCAGTATTGCAACGTGTCTTCGATGGTTTGCTCGACGGGGATCTGCGGCCGCCAGCCGGTTTCGCTTTGCAGACGGGAGATGTCGGCGACGGGATCCTGTTTCGCGCCGGGACGAAGTTCGACCACCGGGCGCCGCGTGCCGCCAATTTGCATGAGCAGGTCGAGCAGGTCACCGCTGCGGCGTGCCAGGCCGGAGCCGACGTTGTAGATCTCGCCGTTGCGGCCTTGCCCGGCCAGCAGACGATAGGCGCGAACCACGTCGCGGACGTCGCTTATATCGACCAGTGCGTCGAGCGTGTGAACTTCGATTATCTGGTCGTCGGAAGGTTCATTCTCAAAGGCCACCAGTTGGCCAGCCCACTGCGGCAACATCATGCGTGGTGACTGCCGCGGGCCCGTGTGTTGAAAAGCGCGGGCAACGACCGCCTCGAAACGTCCCTGCCGGGCGGCGGTTAGCACGAGCCGTTCGGCCTCGAGCTTGGTTTGGCCGTAGCCGTGCACGGGCGCGAGCGGGGCCGTTTCGTCGACCCTGGGCGACTCGAATGTAACGGGCCGGTAGACGTGCGAACTGCTGATGAAAACGAGTCGTGGAGCGACCTTCTGCGCGTCGCAAAGCGAATCGGCCAGAGCAATTACGCGGGCCGTGCCGTCGACGTTAACGGCCACGGCCGCCTCGGTTGCACGGTCGCGTCCGCAATCGGCCGGAATGCTCAAGGCGGCCAGATGATAGATCACCTCGGGCTCAAAGCCTTTGATGCAACGGCGGGTCGCATCCGCCGAGCCCGATGTTTGCGACAGATCCCAGGGCAGAACCTCTACACGCGAAACCAAGCCCGGCGGACTGGAATCCATCCAGCGGCCGTCGGGCGAGGTGCTTAGCACCTCGTCACCGGCATCGAGCAGATGTTCGGCGAGAAACCCGCCGACGAAACCCGAGATGCCAGTGATGAGAGCACGTTGGGCCATTTTTTAATCACTAAGCGAGGTAGGCCGGGTTGTAACCCGGCATTTGCGTCTATTCTTGCTCCGCACCAGTCTGGTCGGAATCGCTATCCTCGACCGGCGGTTCCGTCAACGGCGTTTCATCCGTCAATGTGGTCCCGTCAGTTGCTTCGGCCAACGGCATTTCATCCGCTTGGGCTGGCGCCTGTTGCGGGTCGGCTTCGGGCGGGGCCTCTTCTTCTTTGGCAACGCGTTTTACGGCGATCAAGGTGTCTTCGCCACCAAGGTTCATGATCCGCACACCTTGAGTGTTGCGACCCACGATGCTGACTTCCGATGCGGCGATGCGTTGCAGCTTGCCTCCGGCCGTCATCATCAAAAGTTCGTCATCGTCGGTAATCCGCACGGCGCCGATCACCGGTCCGTTACGCTTGGTGGTTTTGATATCGCGTATCCCCTTGCCGCCACGACGTTGCGTGCGATAAGAACGTGTCGAGGAACGGGCATCCTCGCCCTCGCCGCTTTCGGCGCCCTCGCTGCTTTCGGCGACCTCGCTGCTTTCGGCGACCTCGCTGCTTTCGGCGACCTCGCTGCTTTCGGCGAC
>CAZISU010000118.1:9729-10262 GCA_964541935.1 uncultured Planctomycetaceae bacterium
CTCGTCACCCTCAGTAACTTCACCTTCCGCAACCGTTTCGGCTTCGGGCTCTGCGGCCAGGTTCGGCCCGAAGGGCGTGCGTTTGCCGTAGCCGTTTTCGCAAACGGTCAACAGCAAGGCGTCGGGGTCGACCACAACCATTCCCACCACCTCGTCGTCGCCCATGAGCTTGATGCCCTTGACGCCGGATGAGTTTCGGCCCATCGAGCGGGCGTCCGACTGTTTGAAGCGAATGGCCATGCCGTTTCTGGTCGAGAGCATCAACTCGTCGCCCGGCTTGGCCACGACCACGTCGACCAGTTCATCGCCCTCGCGGATTTTGATGGCGATAATTCCCTTGGCCATGGGCCGTCGATAAGCGGCCAGCGGCGTTTTCTTCACTAGGCCCTTGCGTGTAGCCATTACGAGGAAATGGTCGGGTTTGTCGAAATCCTTGACCGCGCGGCAGTCGGTGATCTGTTCGCCCTCGGCCAGGTCGAGCAGGTTGACGATGGCCCGTCCACGGCTGTCGCGCGCCAACTGCGGCAGACCAT
>CAZISU010000119.1:0-10239 GCA_964541935.1 uncultured Planctomycetaceae bacterium
CCTGCGCGGCGTGGCGGAGATTGGCCGTATAGATCGTGCCGTCCTCGTTGAGTACCTCGGCGTGACGTAGAATAATTTTAGTACCCGCCGGCGAATTCGCCTTCAGACGGCACCAGCCGACCATGTTCTGGCCCATGTCGAAGACGTAAACGCCCGGCTTGGGTTCGGTTATCTCGATGGGCTTAAATTCCTTAACCACGCAAATCGGCTCGTTGCATTGGGCAACCAGCACGGCATTTTCAGATCCATCCGGGTGTAGCAAAACTCGCGCAGACGTCCATCTGGCGGCATCAAAGCCAGGGCTGTCCCAGCCGGGCATCTCCTTGCCGCCGTCATATGTTTCTCCAAAGTAAATGCCCGCGCGGCGGATGGGGCCATCGTTTGTCGAATGCCAAGACGAGTCGGTGACAACTGTCTGCGTTGTGCCGTCAGCCAGTTCCATATCTAACTGCATAATCAGACATAACTGTGGATCTTTCACGGAAGATTCAATCGCCAGTGGGCCCGTCCACCAGCCGCCGCTGATTATGCCGCCAATAGCGTTGGGGCCCGCGCGAAGTAAGTCGGTGACGTTATAAGTCTGGTATTGAATGCGTTTGCTATAGCCGGTCCATTCTGGTGCCAGCAGTTGATCGCCGACCCGTTGGCCGTTGATCCGCAATTCGTAGAGCCCCAGACCGGTTACTGCGACGGTCGCACGCCGGATCGGTCCCCGTGTGTCGAATTCCTTGCGAACCATCGTTGCCGGGCGACGAGTCAGATCGCCACGGTTGCCGTTTTCACTCCGCAGCCGCCCATCAAGCAAATATGCCTTCGACCAGCCACCCGTCTCGACAGACTCCCGGGCGGTTATGCTACCGGCTTTGGCTACGTTTTGCTTGCCGGAAAGGACCTGCATTTCGGCCAAGGCAAAACCATAATTACCTTGCTGTCGATCAGCCAGACGGGTTACCGTTAGGCGGACATGGCGGGCGGAAATCGGCTCGAAACGGTACACCTGGGCCTTGCCGCCAGGATTGGGGACGTCGCCACTTGTGCGGTCAACAACCGTTTTGGCGTCGGAGAAATCGGGCTTTGCAGCTACCTCGATTTTGAAACGCAAGGGAAACAAAAAGCCGGGAAAACCGGGCTGCCAGCCATATGGTCGAAACCCGAGCGTGTCGGGCGGTCCGCCATCGGGATATGCCGGGTAGAGCCGCACGCTGTCGATTTTGTGTTCCTCGCCCAAATCGACCGCCACCCACTTCGGGTCGTGGGCCGATTTGCCCAGCCAGGTTTGGTAGCCGTGGCGGGAAGCAACCGCCGTTGGCAGAGAGGGATCGTGATGGGCTATCCATTTGGCACTCCAATCCGATGCATCGAGCAATCCCATTGTCCACATAGCCGGGCGGCTCCACTGCGAGAGGCGCCCGTCGTTGTCCCACACACGTAACTTCCAGTGGCATTGCATCTTTGATTCTAGCGCTGTGCCATTGTATTCCACATGGATTGTTTCGTCGGACTCCACACGCCCACTATCCCAAAGATCACCTTGATCGCGGGACAACTTTTCCGGTGTCGAAGCCACGAGAATGCGGAAGGCCGTTTGTCGCAGGCCTCTTCTTTCTGTGGATTTAGAACTAACGATCCAACTCAGGCGGGGATTCTTAGCGTCGATTCCTAAAGGATTTTCAAGGTACTCGCAGCGCAAATGTGATATTTCCAAGGAAGTTTGCGTCTGATCGAGAGCCTGGGCGCTAAGCGGAGAACCAAGCACTAAAACTCCAGCCACAAAAGACAAAGCAAACTGACAACGCAACATTAAATTACCTCTATAGACATTATTCTCGCATAGCAGATACAAGCAAAGAGATCGCGTGCTACATCGTCGGGCATTGTTTAGTAGGAAGGAGAATGGCTACCTCGGTGTATTTTTATGAAGGACAATTCCAGCAGCGGGATCACGCAAACACGCAAAAAACCGGGTTAATGCAGTCATGTATGACATGTTACAAGTATAATACCAGCTCCACTTGGCCGTGTCAACTCTCTGTCGATGCCCAAAATGGTTGACAACGGGAGTGTTAATTCTATAACACTATTGAGATTATGTATTTAAGGACTTATGCCGATTGGCTCATCGCTTTCAACGCGGGTCTTGCCGGCGGTCATTTTGACCATGTCACATAACTCTTAAGCATGCGGCTTATGGTCAAATGC
Organism: uncultured Planctomycetaceae bacterium; assembly: GCA_964541935.1. GTDB lineage: Bacteria > Planctomycetota > Planctomycetia > Pirellulales > Thermoguttaceae > JAFGTN01. The sequence goes on from CAZISU010000119.1 coordinate 2,200, forward strand.
GCCGTAATACAACAGCCCGGCTATGGTTTTGGCGTCTTGGATTCTGCCGTCGCGGATCATTTCCATGGCTTCTGGCCACTGGGTTTCGCGGACGGTTATCTGTTCGCCGGCTTCGAGGGCCGTGGCGCCGGGCGTGAGGCCGGTGGCCAGGTAGACGTACATTTTTTCGTCTAGAATACCGGGTGACATCAAGAAGGTGGCCAGTTCACGGATCGAACTGGCACGATAGCCCGTCTCTTCGGCCAGCTCACGCATGGCCGTCTCGGCCGGGGGCTCGGGAGGCTCGCATGTGCCGGCGGGGATTTCCAGCAGCGTGCGGTCGACGGCGATACGATAGTTCTCAATCAAACAGATCCGCCCATCGTCCAAGACCGGCACGATGGCCACGGCGCCGGGGTGACGAACGATCTCGCGGATGTGCTCGCGGCCGTCGTCGGTGCGAAGGGTCTCGCGAGTGACGTGGAAAAGTCTGGATTTGAATAATATGGGCGATTCGGACATGAAGGGGTGGCTCCCGGGGGAGGAAAGAGAAAAAGGTATTACAGAAGGGAAGGAAGAAAGAATGAATGAAAGAAAGAAATTATGGTGGTTAATTGAAAATCATATATCCAAAACCGGCCGGGCTGACTTGGATGGAGGCCGGTTTGTTCCAGGATTGGAAGCCGACGGCGGGGACGGTTCTTTGGATGCCGATTGACCAGGCTTCGCCGGGTAGGGGGAAGCGTCCGGTTAGTTGGTCGAGCGGGATGGCGGCTTCGGCTCGCCAGGTGCCTTCTTCGGTCACGGCGGCCACGAACCACACCGGGTTCCAGGTCTTGTCGCCCCAGCAGTCCTCGGCCAGCCAGCCGCGATGGTCTATGGCGAGGTGGTAATAGGTGGCGTGGTCGCGGTCGATGTCGAGGTAGATGTCTACTCGATCGCGGTTGGAAAGGTCGGCGTCGCGGGGTCGCGCTTTTTTTGTTTTCTTCGTGTCCTTTGTATCTTCCGTGTCTTTTGTATCGCTGTCTTTGGGGCCTGCTTTTTTAGGTGTGACTTTTTTAGGCTTGGCGTACTTGATGCCCGGGGCCTGGCGACATTCGACGGCCAGGTAGAGGAACTCGTCGTCGTGGGCCAGCATGACCTTGGCGGGCCACTGTTGGTCGTCGGCCAGATCGCTGGAGAGCGTGGCCGGCACGGCTTGTTGCCAGAGAGCGTCGTCCAGGCGGCCGTCGAGGCGGGGTTTCGAGCTGCTCGCCAGGCAGTGGATAAGCGGTTTGGGCGGTAGTCCCTTGGGCGCGGCCAACCACTCTTCGCCTCGCGCGCAAGCCGTCCAGGCGTCTTGCCCTGGTGTTTGCCGCAGTTGCATGAAAAAGCGTGCGGCTTGTTGCGGCAGGCCGCGCATACGGTCGACAACCGAGAGCGGAAAACGCACGTCGGCGCGGGCGTAGGCCTCGGGGCGCGTGCGTTCGAGTTGCTTGCCGAGTTTGGCCGCCAGTTCGATGCGGTTCTTTTGCTGCGAAGCGTCAATCGAAAGCGTCGATCTTTTGCGCAACAGTTTTGCGTTCCCGCTGGGGTCATGGGCTACGGCGTTGCGGGTGGCCGGATCGTGGGGCGAGATGCGTCCGGCCGTTTTCCGCTGCGGGCCCTGCACGCGCCAATCGGCTTCGGCGCTCGAGTAGTATTGCACGAGCCAGACCATGGCCGCCTCGGCGAGCGGGTGTGTGGGGTAACGCTCGACCAGGAGTTGCAGCACCTCGGCGGCCATTTCCCAGCGTCCGCCGGCTTGGTATTTGTCGGCCAGTTGGAAGAGCACGCGGCCGGCCTGATCGCCCGAGAGGTCGCGGGCCAACTCACCGACCTCGGCCAGGAGCGGCTTGCCGCCCAGCATGTTTTCGTTGCAACGTGCCAGCACGGCCTTGACGTTGTGTCGGCGGCGGGCGAGCTGCCGCAAGCTGCTCGTGGTCGCGTCGGCCGGCGCTTCAATAAGCCGTCGCGCTTCGCCGCCCGGTTGGAGAGGAATGCCGCTGAAAAAGTCTTTTTCGCCCACGTCTTGGGGAAGATGGTTGACCATCAGCCGGAAGGCAAGCATTTCGGGCGAGAGCTTGAATTCGCGGTCGATCAGTTCCCGTGATGGGGCCGAAAGTTCGGCCAGCGAACGGCCCAGCCGTTGTGAGAACTTGGCCGTGGTGACACGCGTCGAGCCGTCGTCGCCCCAATCGAGGGCGGCGTAGATTTTTTTTACATCCCAGGGTTCCAGCCCGGCTTCGGTTATCTGCCGCCCGTGAGCGGTGGGGTCGGCTGCCAGACGGGCCGCTTCCAGAACGGCCTGGTTGATGAGATGGTGTTGGGGATTATCCCCGCGCGGACTGGAGGCGTGGGTTACGATGACCTCGGGCCGCCAGAGTCGGATTTGGCGGACGAGGTGGGCTTGCAGCTTTTCGAACCCGCGGCCGTCGTTCGCGCCGTTCCAGGTGTCGATGATGGCCTGGCTGGAAAGGTTTAAGCCCGGCTGCCGCAAAGGGAACTGCCAGGCGATGCGGCTATCGCTGAGGCCGAGTTTCGACATGGACTGCTGGAATCGCTCGGCCGGACATACGGCGGCGGGCTCGGCCACTTCCAAGTCGCGACGATTGAGTACCTCGACCACGCCCAAATAGCCCTCGTCGGCCGATAGTCGCGCGAAGAGTTCCAGCGGCACGTCGCGCGGACGGCTGAAAAACCCCATTAAGGCGGCGCGAGCGCCGCCGGCGCGTTGTCGTTTCCAGGTCTGTCCGCCGTCGGATGTTGCGAGGATGGTGCCCATCGCGCAAACGGCCCAGCCGTGCTGGTCGTCGATAAACGTTATCGCGCGGATGGGTAGGTTCTGTCCGGTGGGAAACGCACGCCAGCTTTGGCCGGCGTCGTCGCTGAGAATCACGCGCGTGCCGGGCGTGCCGGCCAGCCAACACTTGGGGCCGCGGACGGCGATTGCTTCAAAGTCGAAATGTTCGGCCATCCCGTGGGGCAGTTCGCCGGGCGGGGTTTGCCAGGTGAGCCCCAGGTCGCCGGTCATCATCACCAGACCGCCCTCGCCGATCATCCATCCCCAGGTGGGCGGCACCAGCACGATATCCTTTAATCCACGCAAACCGAAACGAGGCGAATCGGCCTCGGCGACGGCACCGCGGCGGACCACGGCAGCGCGGCCCTGCCGGCCGGCCAGTGCGCCGGTGTTTGGGTCGATGAAGTCGGCGGTGGCCCATCCCATTTTGGTCGTTTGGCGCGGCTGGCCCGTTTGCGCGTCTGGCGGTGAATCGGCGCTGGCCAGTGGTCGCCAGCTTCGACCGCCGTCCTTGGTTGCGAAGACGCCGGCGGGGAAGACCGTGCCACGATCGCCGACCGCCCAACCGTTGCGGGCGTCGAAGAAATGGATTTTCGCCAAGCCCGGCAGCAGCAGTTTGTCGAAAACGCGCCAGTTGCGGCCCCCGTCGGTGGTCAAGAGGACGACGCCTCGGCTGGAATGCGAATAGGGCGTGTCGATACGGCCAGCCACCCAACCGGTTTTTTCGTCGATGAAGCAAACCGATCTCAAGTTGCAGGCGACGCCGGACGGTTGTAGGCGCCAGCGGTTGCCGCCGTTGTCGGTGTGCCAGATCGTGCCGCGATCGCCGACCGCCCAACCGCGTTTGGCGTCGACAAAACAGACGTCGTTCAAGCGTGCATCGGATCGCATTTGCGGGCTGGCCGATGGTGGTGGCGGGGCAACGCCCTGTTCGAGCGGCGAGGCAAATCCTTCCGCGACCAAAACGACAAGCACAAGCGTCGTCAAAATACCGTATTCCGTGGCAAATTTCTTCATGCGTCCGTTCCTCCTCGCAGGGCCGCGACCGGTTTGGTGGGCTGTCACGATTGTAGCCGAAAGGCCAGATTATACCCATATCATTCGCGAATTAGCTCTACGGCTAACAGTTTGGCGAGCGGGTGATAGTTTGGCGGGTAACGCGGGGACAAGCCCCGCCGCTAACATTAATTTTGAATCTTCTTCAGGAAAAGGGGCTCTGGGTCGGAAGATTTGACACCCTGGCAGTACCTTACCGCCAGGGCGGAGGCTGGCCGTTTGCCGGTCGGCGGCGGGTGACCTAGTCTTCATGGCCTCAGGTACGTCTGCACCATCGACACGTTATAAGTCGTGAATACTTTTCCGTCTCCTGAATCTTTTCTATCAGCGGCATCATGAAAAAACACCTTCGTGTCCTCGTGCTCGAAAACGGCGAGAAACTTGCCAAACTTATCGGGCTTCCATATAAAAACATATCGCACGACGGGTTCGATTTCCAGCACGTGCAAACGCTCGGCGACGCGCAGCGGGTTCTTGAATGCGACTCGCTCGAAGAGCGACCTTTCGCCGCAATCGTACTCGACGCCGAAACATGTCTTTCGGCAGTGGCACAACTTCGTAAAAAACACCCTCATATACCGCTTGTGTCATTAACCCGCGACGGCGAGGGGACGGGAAATGTCGACCTGGAAGGCAGCGGTCCGCAGGAGATGCTCCACGAAGATGACCTCAACCCGCGACTGCTGCGTCATGCGATTCGTCAAGTCGTCCGTCGCCAAGAGACGGTTGCGCGTCTGCAAGAGGGCAACTCGCTGCTGGCGAGCAAGAACCGCCAGTTGACCAAGCTGTACGAAACGGCCAACCAGTTTGTCGACAACGTCTCGCACGAGTTCCGCACGCCGCTGACGGTCATCAAGGAATTCGCGAGCATCATCGGCGAGGGGCTGGCAGGCGACGTCACGCCGCAACAGCAGGAATTTCTGCGTATCATTAACGACCGCACCGACGACCTGGCGGTGATGGTCGACGACATGCTCGACACCAGCAAGCTCGAAGCCGGATTACTGAGCGTTTGGCGGCAGCGTTGCAACGTGGCCGACGTCGTCGAGCGCGTGCGCGACGCCATGCAACGCAAGGCGGAGGTAAAGAAAGTCGATTTCGAGATCGTCGTGCCCGGCGAATTGCCAGAGGTGTATTGCGATCCCGAAAAAATCGGCCGCGTAATCATCAACCTCGTTGTGAACTCGATAAAATTCACACCCAGCGGCGGCTCGGTGCGGCTCAGCGCGGCCCACAACCACGAGCATTCAGAGATTCTGCTGAGCGTGGATGACAACGGGCCGGGCATCGAAAAGCACGAACTCGACCGGATATTCCACCGCTTCCATCAAGTCGCCAAGACGGCCCGCTCGTCGGGGCATGGCGTGGGACTGGGGCTAAATATCGCCAAGGAACTGGTCGAACTCAACCTGGGGCAAATCGACGTCGCCAGTCGGCCGGGCTCCGGCAGCACGTTTTCGTTCAGCGTGCCCTTGTTCGATCCACCCAATCTGGTCAAGCGGCACATGCGGCGTTTGCGGACTTCCACGGGCCGGACCGCCGGGCTCTCGTTGCTGGTCGCGACCATCGAACCGCAAATCAATTCGCCCGCAACCCCGTCCGGGTCGGGGCTGTCGATAGTCGTCGACGAGTTTCTGCAACATGCGTTTCGCGGCGACGATCTGGTAATCCGCAGCCACGCCAACAAGTGGGTTATTCTCAGTACCAGTACGCCAGACAAATCCAATAAACTGATCGCTCGCGTTCAATCCGAATGGATACAACTCAACCGCAACCGGCCCGGCGAAGAGTTCCCCGCCATATGCCTGAATTACAAGGGCACGTGGTCAGCGGCCGAACATGAGAGCGAACTGCAAAACCAACATCGACTCGAGATGCACGCCGAACCGAACAAGCCGCCCTCGCCGCGTGTGCTGGTCGTCGACGACGACAACGAGCTAACCCGCGGGCTGGGCATCCGACTGCAAGCGGCCGGCTACGAGGTGATGACGGCCAACGACGGCCGCTCGGGTCTGGCGGCGGCCGAAAACTCTCACCCCGACGCGATCCTAATGGACAACTACATGCCGGACCTGGGCGGTATCGAAGTCCTCAGCCGCCTGCGACAGAACCCCGACACCAACGATATACCCGTGATCATGCTCTCCGGCGGCATCCACGAACAACAACTGGCGTTGAAACGCGGGGCCCGCTATTTCTTACACAAGCCCTGCGATCCCAAAACGGTGGCGGCTGCTATCCACGATGTTATTTCTAAAAGCAGCAAGAAGGGTGGACTTGTTAGCCGAGCCGCTTGCGGCCGTGGTAAAAGCGAGCGTAATAAATAGTTCTTTGCGTATTTGCGTATTTGCGGTTTTGCGTGAGGGGCACGTTTTCCAAACCGCCGCAAGCGGCTGGGCTAACATTGGTTGCGCCGATTTTTAACCTGTTCACTTCCCGCCAGCCAAACAAGCCTTCAGCCAAGCGAACTCCGAATCGCCGATCTGGCGGTAGCCCGCGGCGGAGGGATGTACGCCGTTTGAAAGCCGCACGCATTTCCCCGCTGCCTGGGCGTTGTGGGCGGTGCTCACCGAGGGGAAGCCGTTTTGGCAATCGAGATTGACCTCGGAGGGGACTACGAAGATGTTTTCTTTTTCGCGATTGGAGTATTTCTTCAGTAAGCGTTCCACGGCGCGATGCTGGTTGCGTTTATACTGCCAGCGGGTTTGGCCGCAGGTGTAGTTGGCCGCAAAGGCGTCTTGGGTGGCTGCCGGCGGAACGGTGAGCATGACGCCGATTTTGGTAGCCGGCGACGCCTTGTGTATGGCCGCGATGAGGGCGTCGAAGTGCGACAGCATTCCGGCGACCGTGGTTTCGATGCCGGCATCGTTCGTGCCGAAAGTGTCGTTGCAGCCCAACAGAATCGTCACGAAATCGGTCGGGCGACCGTTGTTGTGTTCTTTGTAGTATTTCGTGAAATCCAACTCCGACCCGCCGTCGGCTCGGCCATAGATAAACGGGCTGCCGCCGGCCGGCGAGCCGCCGCGTTTCGATTCGCCCAAATATCTGGTCGCAAAAAGCGCGGCCGTCCAACCGCCGTAGCCCTCGTGAGAGTTCTTGCCGCTGGGATCCAAAGGGTGAAACGAACCGACCAGCGAAAACTTGGGGTTACCCTTGCGGGCGAAGAGTTTTAGCAAATGGGCCGTGGTAACCGAGGCATGGGTCAGACTATCGCCGATGACCAGTAGCGAGACATCCTGCCCAGAGCCGGCAGCGGCCGCAACCACCTTGAGCGTGGTTTTGGCTTTGGCCACAATCCGGTTTTGCTCATCGAGAACGGTTAGTGTGAGAGGATACTCGCCCTCTTGGCCGGCGGCCGGGCGGTAGGTCCAACGCTCGACCTGCTGCGAGCCGCGTGGGCAATTCACGTCGACGACATAGTTACGCGGATTGACCGTGAGCATGACGTTGTCGAAATAGATGTTGGCCTCGTCGCCCACCACCGCATAAATCACCGGCGGCAGACAAAGGCGGATGGGGTTGCCGCCCGGTTTCGTATCTGTAGTTGCCTTTTTCGGCGTAGCAGCTTGGAGATTGGAGTTTTGCGGGAAAGCAAGCGTGGTGAGCAAAAATAATATTGCAAGCAGGGTGCTCGGGCGGGACATTTGTGGGCTCCTCGATTCTGATATTGGAAAAATCAACGAGCATATATTATATCAGAAACGCCAAGGGGATGGCAAGCCGACGTGTGGGCGCTCTGAGCGGGGCGAAGGGCGTGAGAATTGCAAGAATATCCAGCAGCACCATCACGCCCTTCGCTTTGCTCAGAGCGTGCCACACACAGGTAGACATACCATGCAGGTTTTTTTGGTTAAGAATGCCCTCCGGCGGCCGCTTTACGGGCCTCTGCGATTATCCAGCTATATCGCTCGAAGCTAACGTCCGGGGGGATGGAGTGATCGGAGCCGAAGATGTAGCCGCCGTCGAGTGCGGCGGCGACCTTGCGGCGAATGGATTGGCCCAACGGTTCGATCGGGCCGGCCATGGCCTCGGCGTGGATGTTTCCCCAGAAGGCAAGCCGCGGGGCGTATTTTTTGCGTAACTCGACGACGTCCAGCCCGGCCCGAACTTGCAAGGGCTGCATCACTTGCAAGCCGCAATCGATCAGATCGACGAAAAGGATCTCGGCGTTGCCGCAACAGTGC
>CAZISU010000120.1:0-10231 GCA_964541935.1 uncultured Planctomycetaceae bacterium
CGGCGCTGGACCTGTACAAACGCTCAGCGGCGAAATTCCCGCCACACGTGGGTTCATTTCCAAGGCGGTCATTTTCCAGCGCGAGGCCAAAAAGGGCACCGCTGTGAGTGCTGTCGGATTCAACCGCTCGTTCGTACAGACGAGCTACCTCGTCGGGATTTCCGCCGAGGGCCGAGACCGTGGCGCCGCGTTGATAGAGACACTCGGCAGTTTGCTCGACAGCACCGGAAAGCTGGTCGAGTGCGTCCAAGGCTGCCTGCGGGGCGCCCGAACAACGCAGTGTTTCGGCCTTTGCCAAGGTACACTCGTCGCTGTTGTAGCCGGCCGTTAGTGCGGACTGGTATTTCTCCAGGGCCTGATCGTACTTTTGCAGTGAAAAATACGAGCGCCCCAGATAGAACTGGGACAGTGCGCCGCCGTCGGCGTTGGAAAGGGCCTCGATGGCCTGGCGAAATCTGCCCAACAGGTGGAGGCATACGCCCAGACGAACCATGCTGGCCGGGCTTTGATCTTCTTTAGCCTCGAGCTCGGCCACGGCCTCGCGCAGTAATCGATACTGCGGATAGCCATTGGCCATCGAACCGTTGATCTGGTTGATTTCTACCGGTCCAAATGTTCCGTTGAAAAGTACGAGTTGTTTCAGGTCGAACTGTAGGCCTTGAGCCATCAGGACGGTCTCCTGTCAAGATGCGGCACGGGATTTGAAAGTGACTTATATATAAGAGCCAGCGGTGGGAGTCGAACCCACAACCCCCGCATTACGAATGCGGTGCTCTGCCAATTGAAGCTACGCCGGCACAAATCCGAATTCAGAAGTTTACCATCTGAAGAAAAAAAAGCCAAGTCCGGCTGGAAACCACAGTACCTTCGGGATCTTAACCGTGTTTTGGGTAGTTTTTCACGTCGTTTTCGGGTATTTTCCACAAAACTAGTCCTTATGGGGCACGTAGATGCCACCTCGCAGTTCCAAAAATTTCGTCTTTTGATTTTAGAATCAACCGTCTGTCAAATGTTGTTTCTGACAAAGCATTCTTTTTAGACCCTTGCGGATTCGCTACAATATGCGGAATGTTATCCGCCTTTGAAGGTAAAGGTGACTAGGGCGGACGTAAATAAGGTCGTTGCAGAGGGTCTTTACGCATGGAAATGCAAATCTGGGATTGGGTAGTCGTCGGCGGATATTTTGTCATTCTGCTAGGGCTTGCCTGGTGGGTGATGAAAAAAAATCGAAACACTTCGGACGACTATTTTCTTGCCGGTCGAAACCTGGGTTGGTTTATTATCGGTGCCTCGATTTTCGCTTCCAACATCGGTTCGGAACACCTCGTGGGGCTGGCCGGGTCGGGCTGTACCGATGGCGTGGCGATGGCCCATTACGAGTTGCACGCCTGGTGTCTGCTGGTGTTGGGATGGGTGATGGTGCCCTTTTACACCCGCTCGATGGTGTTCACCATGCCGGAATTCATGGAACGTCGTTTCACCCCCGCCGCTCGTTATATCCTCTCGGTGATCTCGCTGGTGGCCTACGCCTTGACCAAGGTCGCCGTGGGGATTTTCGCCGGCGGTATTGTCTTTAACACCCTTCTGCCGGAAATGTATCTGAACCTGGGTGGGCTGGAACTCAACAGTTTTTGGCTGGGCTCGATAATCGTGATCGTCCTGACCGGTGCATACACCGTAGTGGGCGGTCTGCGCGCGGTTGCCTATACCGAGGCCTTGCAAACGTTGATCCTTATCGTCGGTTCGATTCTGGTGACGATTTTCGGATTGATACAGCTCGGCGGCTGGGGCGAGTTGCGCGAGATATGCGGCTCGGAAATGTTTAACCTTTGGAAACCGCTCGTTCCCGCGGGCGTGGAGGGCACGTGGGCACCGATAATCGAACGCAATACGGCCGGGGAGATTACCAAAGAGGCCTGGTACTTCAATAGCAACTATCCGTGGGTGGGGATGCTATTTTGCGCACCGATCATTGGCCTTTGGTACTGGTGTACCGATCAGTATATCGTGCAACGTACCCTGGGAGCGGCAAGCGAGCGCGAGGCGCGGCGTGGCAGTATTTTCGCTGCCGGCTTGAAGTTGCTGCCGGTTTTTATTTTCATAATTCCCGGCATGATTTGTTTCGCCTTAGCGAGCAAGGGCGAAGCCACGCTGGCGCATCTCGTGAACGAAGACGGCTCGGTCATAGCCGAGCAATGCCAAGCGGCGTTTCCGTTGATGGTCAAAAACATTCTGCCGGTGGGCGTGCGCGGCATAGTGGTGGCCGGTTTGCTTTCGGCTCTGATGAGTTCCTTGGCCGGGGTGTTTAACGCCTCGTCGACGCTGTTTACGATGGACCTTTACCGCAAGTTCCGCCCCGACGCTTCGGAGCGACAGTTGGTCTGGATGGGCCGCGCGGCTACCTTGGCTATGGTCGGCATCGGCCTGGCGTGGATTCCGGTAATCCAAGGCGCCCGCGGGCTGTACGACTATTTGCAAGGTGTGCAGGCCTATCTTGGCCCACCGATCTTCGTGGTCTTTTTCTTCGGCGTCTTTTTCAAACGCCTCAACGGCAAGGGCTGCCTGGCGGCCTTGATCGTCGGTTTCCTGATGGGCATCTTCCGCCTGGCCGTCGATACACCCATCGCACTAGGGCTGACGGGTTTCGAACAAGGCTACCCCGAAGGTTCATTCCTTTGGATCGTCAACAACACCTTCTTCCAATACTACAGCCTGGTCATCTTCGTCGTCTGCGCCGTGGTCATGGTCGTGGTCAGCTATATGAGCGAAGCGCCTTCAGAAGAACAGATCAATGGCCTGACCTACGGCACAATCAGTCAGGCCGATAAAGATAAATCTCGCAGCAGTTGGAATTGGGTAGACGTTGCAGGCTCGGTCGCCGTGCTAGCAGCAATCCTTACGGCCTATTTGTTCTTCGTTGGATAACCTCAAACCTCAAAACGCCCCAGTTCAAAATCGGCAAGATCCGCAAGCACCAGATCGGCTGCCGCGATGTCTTGTGGGGGTGTACCGGGGCGGGCCAGGGCTACGCAGTGCATGCCGGCTTGCTTGGCGGCGCCCACGCCCACTGTCGAATCTTCGAAAACCAGACACCGATCAGGCGAAACGCCCAACTGTGCGGCGGCCATCAGGTAGCAGGCCGGGTCGGGCTTACCGTGCTCGTAATCCTCGCGTCCGATGAAGAACTCGATGTGATCGCCGAGATCGTACTGTGCAACGGCCTCGGCAATATGTTGCCGCTCGCTGCCCGAGACGATGCAAATCGGTCGGCGGCGACTGAGGTCGCGCAGGAGTTCGATTGAACTGATGATGCGAATATCTTTGCCGTCTTTAACGAGGGCGAAGTTTTTTTGCAAAGCATCAAGAGCGTCCGGGAGGTCAACATAGGTGTCCGGAAAAAGCTGTTCGAAGCCGGCGTAGATTTCCCCGTTGGCCAGGCCATAGACCAAATCCAAGGCCGTCGCGTGTGATACGTCACAGCCTTTTTCGCGATACATTTGTTTCCAGGCCTCGACGTAGAGGGATTCGCTATCCTGAAGTGTTCCGTCGAGATCGAAGAGGAAGGCGTCTATCATTGGTCGAGCATTTGAATGTCAAAGGCAGCAGGGCAAGTCGTTTGCTAGCCACGGTTTAGATGAACGAGGGTAAGCGGTAATGCACATCCGTATCGACATAGTCGGGTCTCACTCGTAAATTGAGTTTTTTCCACTATACTCCAGCCCCACGACATTGAAAGCCCCCAAAAGGGTAAAAGTGGTGATGCAGGTATAAATATGGATTACGTTTGACTGTGCTTCATATTTGGGTAAAATCGGGATACTTCTAATTTGGGCAGGATCTCGCGAGAGTTTGTAGGACCACCGATATTGCATTTCTTTTTTTGAAACGAGGAGGTACAGCGTGGGACAACAATACATCGCTTTACGTAGCTGCTCTTTCACATTCTTGTTGATCGCTTTGCTGTCGGGAACCGTACAAGCGGCAACCGTGACGGCAGGCGACATCGCTCCGAATTTCACACTCCGCGAGCACGGCACCAGCAACTTTGTCAGCTTACGAGACTATGCAGGCGAAGTGATAGTCTTGGATTTTTTCGCCCCTTGGTGTGGTCCGTGCCAAACGGCTTCTTCGGAATTGGAGCCCTATATTCAAGAGTATTTTGAAAACCGTGGTGGCAACAACCATGGCGTGCCGGTGCGGTTGATTTCGGTCAACGTCGATAATAGTGATCCGAATTATGTCGACAACTACATTAACTATTTCGGGTTGGAATTGGCGGTCGACGATACCGCCTATAATGATGTCTTTTCTACCTATGGCAGCGGCCCCATTCCACAGTTCGCGATTATAAACGGTGCCCAAAGCGAAAATTACGATCCGTGGGAAATATTGTATTTGCAGACGGGATATGGCTCGGGTGGATACTTCACTTTCCGAAACTACATCAACAGCGTTATACCTGTGCAGATTCCCGGTGACACTAATCATGACAATATTGTGAACCACATCGACGCCGCAATTCTGGCGAGTAACTGGCAGCGCGAAACCGCGTCCGGCCAGGCGGATGGAGATTTCAACGGCGACGGCTGGGTAACCGAAGCGGATGCCACGATATTGGCCGCGAATTGGCAACCGGCAGGCAATTCCTCAAAAGCGGCGCCGGAGCCATCGATAATCTGTCTTCTTGCATCTCTCGCCAGCGTGTGGCTCTGCATGAGGCGGCGGAGATTGCACAACGGAAATGTTGGAGCAGGAGGCTGACTCATGGCAAGGCATATCGCAATGAAAAATAAAAAGCAAAGCGGTTTTACCTTGGTGGAACTGCTGGTTGTAATTGCGATTATCGGCATATTGATCGCCTTGTTACTACCGGCGGTCCAGGCGGCGCGCGAGGCGGCCCGTCGTGCACATTGCACGAGTAACATGAAACAGTTGGGCCTGGCATTGCACAACTACCACACGACTTTCAACGTGTTTCCGCTTGGCGTGGCTCAGACCGACACCACGGTAGACATGCGGTATATGGGATGGAAGTGGCGTATCTTGCCATATTCCGAAGAAGAAAACGCCGCCGAGTTGGCCAAAAGACAATGCGGGTCCTGTGCGGTGGGTGATCCCGATTGCAGTTTTCACTCGAAGCTCTCGATACAAAAGGTGCCGTTGTTCTTGTGCCCTACCCATGATGAATCGCAACCGCCGCCGCCCGGTTCCAAGGGCACTAGATATCTTTCACACTATGCAGGCATTATGGGGCCCGTGGGAACCAATTCGTTGACATCGCAGACCTACGATAGCAACTTGGACGACGGCTCGTCGGCTTGCCTGGTCGCCACGCAAGGTGTTTTGTTACGTGACCGGGCGGTTCGCATCTCCGACATCACCGACGGCACGTCGAGCACCTACGCCGTCGGCGAATTGGCCTGGCGCGAGAGCAACTGGTACACGAAGGGCTGGGGCTATGGCGCCACACAGCCGGATGGGGACTTTGGCCAGCCGCTAGGCTGTTTGGTACAGGCCTGTCAAAATATAAGATATCCCTTACGCCAGCAACCCCGAACCGACGGCCCAGACGCTAACAATACCAGTTTTGGTAGCGATCACCCCGGCGGGGCAAACTTCCTTATGGTAGATGGATCCGTGACATTCGTGGAGAACAATATCGAAATGGGGCTCTACATGAGTCGGGCAAGCCGCAACGGAGGCGAGGTCTGCCTGAGCGAATAGTTCTTGGGAAATTCTTCACACAAAAAACATCCGCAGCCGTTTTTCGCTTCGCAACCAACCGCTTGTTGCTTCCTTTCCTAAGCGGCCCCACCAGGGCTTGCATCATACTCCCGTCGCGGATATTGTTGTTCCTAGACATATAATGCGGGGTGATTGAAGCAAGTCTTTGCGGGCAATGGGAGCGTGTGACCGGTGGATATTAACCTGTTTCTTCTGCAATTATCAACCGTCTTGGCTCTGCTGGCCGGAGGCATGGGGGTCTCGCTGTTGGGCAGCGTCAAGGTTCCGCTGGCCAGAAAGCTCGATATAGATGAGGCCAAGGTGGGCGGGCTGATCTCGGTGTTCGGTTTTGCCATTATCCCCGTCATGCTGACGACCGGCTTTCTGACTGATATGATCAATAAGCAAGTCATCCTGGTCGGTGGCGCTGTGCTTATGGCGGTGGGGCTGATCTTGCTGGCAAGGGCAAAGCGATACGTGCTTGCCTTGTTGGCCGTCTTAATGCTGAGCGCCTCCTGGTCGGGGCAAATAAACGTCGTCAACGTCATCCAATTCAAAGCCTTCCAAGGCGAGCCGGCTTTTGTAACCAACCTGGCGAATTTCTTCTTCGGGCTGGGCGCGTTTCTAACGCCTTTGGTGGTGACTTTTATGTTGCGAAAGGCCGGTTTCAAGCCGGCTATGGCCGTCCTGGCCGGCTTCATGGTGCTGGTCGCAATAGCAGCGTTTGCTGTCGATTTTACCGAGTTTTACCCGGCTGTCGCGGCCGACGTCGATGGAAAAAACATAAATTCGCAACCACCGCCGGGCATCGACGTGCTACTGCGGGATCCTATTTTGTGGCTGGCCGCCATGGGGCTCTTCTTTCTCAGCCCCATCGAGGTGGGCGTTACTACTTGGATCACCACCTTCCTGGGCGAGAACGGACTGAGCGAGGCGGCCGCGGCCATAGTCTTGTCGGTCTTCTGGCTGATCTACATGTTTGCCCGACTGGGGGCCGCATTTATCTTGCCGGCCGGATATGAAACGGTTTTCATTCTTATCGGCAGTGTTTTGTGCATCGCGGTGCTGGCGGGAATGGTTTTCAGCCGTAGCGGAAAATGGGCAGTTGCAATGGTAGCCCTGTCCGCCATCATCTTTGGACCCTTGTTCCCCACCATAATTGCCGTTCTTTTGAGCAATACTCCCGAATCTCTGCACGGCCGGGCCGTCGGCATATTCTTCGCGGTGGGCGGCATCGGCTGGACGCTGATCCCCATGCTGATGGGGGCCTACGCCCAAAGGACCAGCATCCAGAGAGGTTTTTTGATGGCCATGCTCTCGGCGGTCGGACTGACAATAGTTGCCGCCTTGATGTTGGTATCCGTGGGTTAGTCTGACTTACCGGAAGTGCTGGACAGTGGCTGCAATATTATATATAATCGGAAAGTCTCAAAATCCCAGTAGAGGAATTTCCGATGAAACTCGACGGTAAAGTTGCCATTATTACGGGCGGGTCTAAGGGTATTGGGCTAGGGTGTGCCCGTGTGTTTGCCAAGTACGGTTGCAGCGTGGTTCTCGCTTCGCGCGGCGTGGAAGCCGGCAAGGCGGCCGCAACGGAATTGGCCCAGGCCGGATACAAAGCTCTGTTTATCTCCACTGATGTGACCAGCCAAGCCGACATGGAATCGCTGGTAGAACAGACCATCGAGAAATTTGGCCGGCTGGATTGTATTGTCAACAACGCCGGTTGGCATCCCCCCACAATGACAATTGAAGACACCAGCGTTGACGATTTCGAAAACCTTTTACGATTGAACCTGACCAGCACGTTTATGGGTTGCAAATTCGCCGAGCCACATTTGCGCAAAACCCGTGGCAGTATTATCAATATGTCCAGCGAGGTGGGCATGATCGGGCAGGCAGCCGCACCAAGCTATGTCTCTACTAAGGCTGGGCAAATTGGGTTAACCAAGGCGTTGGCGTTGGATTTAGCGCCGGAAGGCGTGCGAGTCAACGCCGTTTGTCCGGCCGGGGTACTGACTCCGTTGATGGAAGAATGGGCCGACACACAATATGACCCCAAGGCCGCGTTGGAAATGGTCGACAGTTGGCACCCCATCGGCCGCATGGCCACAATTGACGAAATCGGCGAAGTGTGCGCGTTTTTGGCCTCAGAAGAGGCAGCTTTCATGACCGGACAGGTAATCTGCCCCGACGGCGGGGCCGCTTTGGGCTATCGGCGTTAATTCACGACAAAATTGACATTGACGCGATCTCGTGATTTTCTTAATTAAGAGCCCCCTTTGGTAGGGGCGGTGCGGCCGCTTGGGCTGCGGTTGTGCCTGGATTTCTATCTATTTTCACGTCTAACGTTGCGGTAATGCCGTTGAGATACGACATCAATAAATCGTTGGGTTGTCTTGGTATCCGAATCAACCACCTGGCTCTGCTGAGCTTGCTGATGGCAGTGGTGCTGTGCATTGGTTGCGCATCGCAAAAATGGGTTTCGGTTCGCTCTGCACCGAAGAACCGCTTAACCGAAACACTTATGGTATTTTCGGATAAGGGCCCCAAGCCGACCGAACGTACCGAGCAGCTTTTGCGGGTTTATAATCTCACGGACGATTTCCACAACGATCCGCGCGGTCTTCTCGCTAAGCTACAGGCGATTATCGAGCGTGATCCGTCCATCGAAAAGCTGCACGCGTTTGCCGAACTGAGCTACATTTGCGGCCGTAAGGCCGAAGCCCACAATCCCGAGATGGCGATAGATCTTTACGGCGCGTCGGCTCTGTACGCTTATCAGTATTTGTTCGATAGCCGCTTCGGCGGCCAGTGCAATCCATACGACCTACAATTTCGTGGCGCGTGCGATTTGTACAACGGTTCGCTGGAAGCGGCTCTGCGTCTAGTGTGTGCCAAGGACGGCTTGAAGCCCGGCAAAACTTGCACGATCGAAACTGCCAGCGGCACTTGGGATATCGATGTTGAACTACGCGGCGGTCGTTGGAGCAACGAGGATTTCGACCATTTCGAATTCGTTTCCGACTACGAACTCAAAGGCCTGACGAACCATTACCGCAGGTTCGGGTTGGGCGTACCGCTGATCGCGGTTCGGCGCGGTTATCCGAACGAGCCGGACGTGGCGAAATACTATCCCACCGATTTGAGTTTCCCCGTCACCGTCCTGATGCGACCGCGAGCAGACATGCTTTCGCAGGGAAATCTGGTTTCGGGTGGCAAGGAAGACCGGTCGGTTCACAAGAAGGCCGTTCTGGAGATTTACGACCCGCTGACGATAACGGACATTGCAATCGAACGTCATCGAGTGCCTCTGGAGAGCGACTTGAGCACGCCCCTGGCCTATTTCCTTTCCAAGCCGCAGTTGGAACAATTGGCCACGGTGGGACTCTTGAATCCGGATCTGCTGAAAATGCCAGATGAGATGCTAAGGAAAATGCAACCCCAGGCGTCCCGGTCATTCATGGGCCTGTACATGATGCAGCCCTACGAAGCGGGCAAGATACCGGTATTGATGGTACACGGGCTGTGGTCGAGCCCCGTCACCTGGACGGAGATGTACAACGATCTTTGCAACTCGCCGGAGATTCGCGAGCGTTACCAGTTCTGGTTCTATTTGTACCCCACCGGCCAGCCATTTTGGAACTCGGCCGCACAGATGCGGCAGGATTTGGCCGAGGCTCGTAAACTGCTCGACCCCACCGGTCAGGAGCCGGCCTTGGATCAGATGGTGTTGATCGGACACAGCATGGGCGGGTTGGTTTCGCAGATGCAAACCATCGATAGTCGCGACGATTATTGGCAACTCGTCAGCAACGAGCCGTTCGACGCGGTAAAGGCCGACGAGGATGTGCGGCAGAAGATGCACGATTGCTTCTTTTTTCGGCCGAATCCATCCATTCGACGCGTGGTCACTATCGGTACACCGCACCGCGGCAGCCAATTATCCAATAATGTAATACAGTGGCTCACCAGCAAGCTGATTACGTTGCCCAGCGCCATTGCCGAGAGTAGCGAGCGTTTGCTTGCCGAAAACAAAAAGGGGTTGCCGAAAAATTCTATTCTTACGATCCGCACCAGCATCGACTCGCTCTCGCCGGACTCGCCCGTGTTCGATACGATGCTGGCCAGCCGCCGGCCGCCGTGGGTCAAGTTTCATAATGTAATCGGCGTGGTGCCAAATGACGGATTATTCGGTCGGCTGGCCTCGGGCACCGACGGAGTGGTCTCGCGTGAAAGCGCGCACCTCGACAATGCCGAGTCGGAGATTGTCGTAGCTGCCCACCACGCTAGGGTACACGCCCATTCTAAAACCGTGCTCGAAGTTCGCCGCGTGCTATTGGAGCATTTGGCCGAACTCGATGGATTCCCGGCCGACGGCAATATCGCGGAGCATACCGCTCGCTTGACGGGTGAAACCAGTCAAGTCCGCTAGAAGCGGCTGGGGTGCCCGAGCGGAAACGATCTACTGCTCTGTCACAATTAAAAATCCGGGTTAGCGGCGGGG
>CAZISU010000121.1:0-10162 GCA_964541935.1 uncultured Planctomycetaceae bacterium
ATCTGCGCAGTCTGGCCGAAAACCAAGACGCGATGGCCATAATCGCCACAGAAGCCGACGACCTTGGCAAACGGCTCACCACGAGCGTCGACGTTTCGGTGGAAAGTTTGGCTACGATTCCAGTCCCTCTGGAGGCCAAGATAAACGAGTTCGCCCAGCGTTTTACGGAGAGCCGTGCCGCATTGTCCCAGGCGAATGCCAATCGAGAAACCTCGCGGGTCGATCTTGGCGACCTTCGCCATCGGCTCGACGCCATGGACGCACAACAAAATGTCCCCGATCGCGTGCAATTAGCCCACGCTCGTCGTTACCGCGACGCTGGCTGGAAATTGATCCGCCGAACTTTCATCGAAGGACAAACCGACGACGAAGCCGTGCGCTGCTGGTTGGCTGAAAACTCCACCGTGAGCAATGACGAAACGTCGACGCAAAACACCGAGCCCGCGAAACAACTGCCGCAAAAATTCGAGCAAACCATCGACGCGGCCGACCGTCTGGCCGACCAACGGCAAGACAAGGCCGAGCTTGTGGCGGCGCGCGAGCAACTCTCCGCCGAGGTGGAACGTTCGGCCGCAAAGCTGGCCGAATTAGAAAGGCTGTTTGAATCACGCCAAGCGGACACCGATGCCTTGCAAGCACGATGGGAAGAACTGTGGAAGCCGTGCGGGCTGGTGCCCGATTCGGCGGAAACTATGCAGCAGTGGCAGCGGTTGCACGAGGACTATCTGCAACATGCTCGCAAGTTAAGTCTGCTCGAAAGCAAACGTGACGAATTGCGACAGCGCACGGAATCGTTCGAGCGGCGGCTGCGTGAGGTGATGGGCGATGAGGAAGATTCGCCCCAGTTGCTTATAAAAAAAGCGGCCCGCAAGGTTGAGCAGGCCAGCGAAGTGAAAATGGAACGGCGGCTGATCGAAGAGAAGCTACCGTCGCAGCGACGCGAACTCGACGAGATCGGCGCGGACCTGGATGAGATCGGTGAGCGTGCAGGGGCAGCCGACACGCGTCGCGTCGAGTTGCTCGCAGAGCTTAGTTTCCCGACATCCTGGGACGCCCCGCTGGCCGGTAAGATTTTGGGCCAGTTGACCCAGGCACGCGAAAAGTTGGACAAAGCCGTCTCGCTCGAACGCCGCGTGGGCGATATGCAACGAAAAATCGACGAATACGAATGCAAGGTGCGTGAGGTATGTGAACGGCTAGCGCCGGAATTGCTCGAGCTGCCGGCCGAAGACGCCGCCGCGCGGATTGCCCGCCGTCTCGATAAGGCTGGCAAGGCTCAAAATACATACGAGGAACTGACAAAAACAATCGCCGACACACAACGACGGGTCGACGCCAAATCGACTCAGCAAGAATCGCTCAAGCAGAAGCTACGACATTTGCGCGAGACGGCCGGCGTCGATTCGGACGACGAGTTTTATCGCACGGCCGCCGTGGCGCGCGCGAAAATCGACCTGCAAAAAGAGATCGACGAGCTGACCCGCGCCGTCCGACAGGCGGCCGAAACCGAAGATATCGAGGCCTTTGAAAAATGTCTCGCCGAGGCCGACGCCGACACGCTACGTCGCGACGCGCAGATGGCCGAGGAAGATTTGGCCGATGTCGAACGGCAACACGAACAGGCGGCAAAAGACGTCGGTGCCGCGCAAACGGAACTCAAACGCCTCGACTCTCGTAGCGAGGCCGTAGAATCAGCCGCCACGCTCGAAAGCCAGCGGGCGGAACTCCGCGCCGCCGTCGACCGCTGGGCCCCGCTGCTGCTTGCACACTCGTTGATGAGCGAGGCCATCGTGCGTTTCGAAAGCGAACACCAGCCCGAAATGCTACAGAGCGTGGGCGAGCTATTCTCTGAGATGACGCTCGGTCGCTATCGCGGTATCCGTCGCCGCCTCGACGACCGCGACACCCTGTTGGTGGAAAGCCCAGGTGGCGGAGTCAAGCAGCCGTCGCAACTCAGCACCGGCACCCGCGAACAACTCTACCTAGCCATCCGCCTGGCCTACGTACGGCACTACTGCCGCGACAGCGAGCCGCTGCCGCTGGTGATGGACGACGTGCTGGTGAACTTCGACGACACGCGGGCGGCAGCAACGCTGGATGTGCTTTTAAAAATGGCCGCCGACTTGCAAGTAATCTTTCTGACCTGCCACCGACAAACGGCCGAGTTGATTGCCGGACGGGTGCCGGAGATGAGGGCGATTGAACTTAGCCCTTAATGGAGGTTTGAGTTATGAAGTGACAGGCGTCTGCCCCCTGGTCTGTGTCCTATATCCTCTAAATTTAGCTCACAACCACAAAAAATATTCCACCAACCGCCGAGGTCAAGTAATGAATACTCGCAATTATATCTTATGCCTAATCTGCCTAACATTCGCTGCTCAGGGAATGGGCCGGCTGGAAGCTTCTGAGGATATACAACAAAATCTAGAACCACCGCGTCTTACCATCGCCATGTGGGATTACTCGTGGGTTTATTGCCATTATCCCGGGGGAACGTTCGAGGATTACAACAAAGTTACCGACGAACTGCTCGAGCGAGGCTTCAACACGGTGCGCATCGATGCCTTCCCGCTGGTCATCGACCAATTGAAGGATGAAAAGAAGAAGACGTTCAAAGTGCCGGCCGATCCCTTGCGCAACTGGGGGCCAAGCGAGAAGGATTTGCAACACGACGTCACCGCCGAATTGATACAATTCATGACCATCACCAAGGCCAAGGGAATTTCCGTAATCTTGTCCTCCTGGGGCATCGGCGACAGAAAACGATACTCCAACCGCAAAATGTTCTGGAAAGCCTGGGAAACGGTCCTGGATCTACTCAAACAGAAAGGGCTCTTAGACCATGTGTTGTATGTCGATTTCGATCAAGAATTCCCATACTTCAGCCCTTTCGATCCGGAACTCAAGCGTCTTTCCAAAACGCCGCTTCTAAAAGCTACGGATCAGCAGAACGCAATGGAGCAGGCAGG
Source organism: uncultured Planctomycetaceae bacterium (assembly GCA_964541935.1). GTDB lineage: Bacteria > Planctomycetota > Planctomycetia > Pirellulales > Thermoguttaceae > JAFGTN01. The sequence continues at coordinate 2,970 of CAZISU010000121.1, forward strand.
AGCGGGCATCGGAGCCTGGAACCAAGCACAGTGTGATTTTGTGAAAGAGTATTTCGAAACAACCCTCGCGCATTTTCACAAAAAATACCCCGGCCTCCGCTTCACCTTTTCGCTGACCTCCTTCTGGCACGAAGTCCGCTCGCTCAACCCAAAGGGCCTGGATGTTTTGGAACTGCACATCTGGATCAAAGGTCAACTGGATGAATACACCGGATTCAACAAGCTGGCAAAGAACAGGAATCCGGTAAACGACTACAAGGCCTACATGGCCGCCATACGCAAAGCCATGAAGCACCAGGACGTGCTACAGGCAGACATGAAACAACAATTGAATACCGCCAGCTCCTGGGCCAAGGAAATCAATGTCCCCCTCACGACCACGGAAGCCTGGGGGCCGTGGTGGCACATGGATCACCCGGACCTCGAGTGGCAGTGGCTTTACAACTGGTGCGAATACTGCATGGGGCTTTCAAGCGAGTATGGCTTCTGGGGCAGCACACCATGGAACTACAGCCATCCATACTGGAAGAACTGGAAAAACATCGAATGGTACCGCAAAGTCAATCAACATTTCCTCACACGATAGCACACACCCTCTGTGATCCCCTGAATCACGGCTGCCGTCGAATATCGGCGCCGAGTTTGACCAATTTAGCGTCAAGTCGCTCGTAGCCCCGGTCCAGGTGATAAACGTCGCGCACGATGGTTTCACCATCGGCGGCCAACCCGGCCAACGCCAAAGCGGCACTGGCTCGCAGATCGGTGGCCGTCACCGTAGCCCCGGCCAGACGCTTGACGCCTTCGACAACCACACGGCCGTCGCCAGCGGAGGTGACGGGCGTTTCGATCCGAGCTGAAAGCCGCTTCAGTTCGGCAACGTGCATGAAACGGCCCGGAAAAACCTCGTCGCGGATCGTGCTTCGCCCCTGGGCCAGCGAGAGATAGGCCATCCATTGGGCTTGAATGTCGGTGGGGATGCCGGGGTAGGGTTTCGCGCAGATGTCTTGGGCCCGCGGTCGCTGGGCTCCGGTCAAGCAAACGCTCGCGGGCGTGGTGTCGATGTGACAACCCGTGCATTCTAACGCGGCCAGGACCGCATCGATGTGCTGGGGCACAAGGCCGTCGACCGTGGCCCGCCCGCCGGTTATGGCTATGGCCAAGAGCAGCGTGGCGGCTTCGATGCGGTCGGGAATGATACGGTAGCGAGCGCCGCCGAGTTGCTCGACACCCTCGACGCGAATGGTGGGAGTGCCCAGGCCTTCGATGCGGGCACCCATGGCGCCGAGAAAGCCTCCCAAGTCGACCACCTCGGGCTCGATGGCCGCGCCGTGCAAGACGCTTTCGCCCCGAGCCATGACGGCCGCGCACAAGACGTTGGCCGTGCCGGTAACCGTGGGGCCGCGGGGGCCGCTCAATTGCAGCTCGGCGCCGACAAGCCGTTTGGCCCGAGCGACGACGTAGCCGTGTTCGACCTTCAGCTCGGCCCCCAAGGCCGCCAGGGCGGCCAGGTGCAAGTCGACAGGCCGGTCGCCGATGGCACAGCCGCCCGGCAAGGAAACGACCGCTCGGCCTCGTCGCGCCAACAATGGGCCCAAAACACAGAAGCCGGCCCTCATGCGGCTGACCAGTTCGTAATCGGCACGCACCGGCAGCGAATCAACCGCGATCGAGTCGAGGGAGGCAAGGTCCAAGTCGCCGTTTTCGAGCCGGGAAACGCTCATGCCCAACGAGCGTAAAATATCCGCAAGCGTGGAAACGTCGGTCAGCCGCGGAACGCCTTCTAGTCGGACGGGCTCGTCGGCCAGGATCGAAGCCGCCATGATGGGCAAGGCGGCATTCTTCGAACCGCTGGTGGTGAGCGTACCGTGGAGCGGTTGTCCGCCGGTTATGCAGAGGCGTTCCATGGCGTTGGGATTTCGGATTTCAGCGTCTGATCTTACATCGGTCGCAAGCGACCGGGCTAAACGGAATTCTTTACCGCCTGTGCTACCCTTGGCAGACGGGCCAGGTCTTTGACCGTCTCGCCCGGCTCTAGGCCGTCGGTGGCCGCGATCAATTCGAGCGTGGCGTCGTGGATAGTGGGGCTGATTTCCATCAGCAGATGCCCGCTGGGCAATAATCGCTCGACTGCTTGCGGCAAAAGCCGCTCGATGACCTCGGTGCCGCGTTCTCCGCCCAGCAGTGCCCCGTGCGGTTCACGATCACGCACTTCGGGAGCCAACTCGGTCATTTCCGCTTGTGAAATGTAGGGCGGATTGCTGACTACGAAATCGAAACGACGATCGGACGGCACTGCTTCTAACAGATCACTTTGGACAAACTCGATACGACTTTCCACACCATGCTCGCGGGCGTTGCCGCGGGCCACATCCAAGGCTTTTGGGCAAATATCAACGGCGGTAAACTCCGCCGTGGGTAAATGCACGGCCGTCGCGATGGCGATAATACCACTGCCCGTGCCCACGTCGCAAATTTGCAGCGGAGCGGTCGCGTCCGCGGCGTTTTTACGCTTGGCAGCCAGGTCCAGCAGCGTAATCACCAGAAATTCGGTCTCCGGTCGCGGGATCAATACGTCGGGCGTAACCTCAAAGGAAAGCGAATAGAACTCCCGCCGACCGACCAGATGCGCCACCGGCTCGCCGTCGGCGCGACGCTTGACCAGTTGACGGAACACGCCGCGGGGCTCTTCGTCGACAACATCGCTAAAAGCCGTGTAAAGTTCAATCCGCTCGCACTGCAAGGCCTCGGCCAGAAGCACTTCGGCGTCGAGACGAGGGCTGTCCGCGCCGCGATTCTTAAGATAATCGGCGGTCCATTCCAAGAGGCGACCGACCGTCCATGATTCGGGCTGCGACACGGCAGGGGCCTCATGCTGTTAGTGGTTAGTGGAAAGAAACGGCTCGCTCACTCAATCGTGCCAAAGGCGTTGCGAAGATCCTGACGCTCGTATTCCAACAGCCCGTCGATTAACGGATCGATATTGCCGGCCAATATCTGGTCCAGTTTGTAAAGCGTGAGGTTGATGCGATGGTCTGTAATACGGTTTTCGGCGAAGTTATAGGTGCGAATCCGCTGCGAGCGGTCGCCGGAGCCGATCTTGCTAAGCCGCTCGGCCGAACGCTTCTTGCGTTCCTCGTCCTGCTTCCGCTCATAAAGCCGGCTCTTGAGAACGCGCAGCGCCTTGGCGCGGTTCTTATGCTGGCTCTTTTCGTCCTGGCAGGTAACGATGAGCCCCGTCTCTAAGTGCGTGATGCGGATGGCCGACTCGGTCTTGTTGACGTGCTGGCCGCCCGGCCCGCTGGCGTGGAACTTGTCCTCGCGATAGTCCTCGGGCGTGATGATAATTTCCACGTCTTCCGGCTCGGCCATGACTGCCACGGTGGCGGCCGAAGTGTGGATGCGGCCCTTGGTTTCGGTCTCGGGCACACGTTGCACGCGATGCCCGCCGCTTTCGTATTGCAACTGGCGGAATACGCCCTCGCCCGCGACGCCCAAGACGATTTCCTTGAACCCACCCAATTCGGTAGGATTCATGCTGAGGATTTCCACCTTCCATTTTCGGGCTTCGGCGTAATGCTTGTACATCTGGTAGAGATCGCGGGCGAACAGCGCGGCCTCGTCGCCACCGGTGCCGGCGCGAATCTCCAACATACAACGCGTGCGGTTGGCGTCCTCGCCGCCGATGGTCATGTCCAGCAGATCGTTCCAGTAGCCTTCGCGTTCTTCCTTTAGCTCGGGCAATTCGGCCTCGGCCAACTCCCGCATCTCGGCATCGGCCCCCTTGGCCAATTCCATGGCTTCGGAGATCTGATTATTCAGATCCAAAAAGTGGCGATACTTGGTGGCCAGCTTGGCTAACGAGCCATGCTCGCGCGCAACGGCAGCCAACAACGGTGAATTTAAAAGCACCTCGGGATCGATTAGCTTAGCTTCCAACTCTTCGAAACGATGCAGCTTCTGTTCGAGCATGTCGCGCATGATAAACTTTCCCGGTGAAGAACTCTTATACGCTTGTTCGCTTCGCTAGCGGCGGGGTTTGTCCCCACTCTGTTTAACGCGCGACGACAAGCGTCGTCGCTAACTTATCATCGCGATGGCGCAGCAACCCAGTACTAACCGTTAGCCGCCGAGCTTGCTCGCGTCGGTTATGCCTAAAATCTAGGCGATTTGCAGGGCCGCAAGCGCCTCGGCTAACAAAATCAGCACATGTAATCGAATTTCAACGGGCAGCTAGGCGCCTTCGGCCGGCGTCTCTTCGGCCTGATTTTTGCCTCGCTTGAGGCTGGCGTAGCCGGTTCCCGCGAATTTCTTCTGGAACTTCTCGATACGGCCGGCCGTGTCCACATATTTCAGCTTACCGGTGTAGAACGGGTGGCAAGCGTTGCAAATGTCCACCTTGAGTTCCGGCTTTGTGCTTCGTGTGCTAAAGCTATTACCGCAACCGCAGGTGACCTTGGTCTCGACGTAGTCCGGATGAATGCCATCTTTCATAATTGGTTTCCTGCGCTGGAAAGCGATAACCTTGTCAAGTTAGCGAATTGTCTTCAGATAAATTTGAATCCTACAGTGTATATCTCTATCGCCATCCACACAAGCGGGGCTTTGGGCAGATCGGCAACGATTTTTCTAGTTTTCGCGGTAAATGTACTCGCCAACACCGCCAAAAAACCTGTGGGTCGGGTTTTAACCCGGCACTTTGCCTTGTATCGCACCCCGCTACCGGACTGCTACTGCGGCAACACCGGCAGCGTTGCCTCCGATGCCTTCCGCTTCTGTTGAGCCTTGGCTTTATCAGCAGCCAGCTTATCGGCGAGCCACTTGGCCCTGAGTAAATTACCCTCTTTTGCAGGTGAATCGGCGTCGGCTTTCAACCAACTGATTGCCTTTTGCAGCTCCCCACCAGACTCACAAGTGCGGGCCAGATTGTACTTAGCCCCACTCGTCCAGGGCCCGTGCGGCCAGGTTTGCAGCGTTCTCTTGTTAAAATAGTCAATAGCCGCTTGATGATTGTCGTCTACTACGGCCGCCAACAAACCTAACCAATATGTGGCATCTTGCTTAGCGCGTCGATAAGCTGCGATCTTTGCATCGACGCCTTCTGGCAAATTACCAAGCTCTACTAAATCTGTACGCAACTCAACCATCTGTCGGTTCGACGGCCGAGCCTGTTGCAGATATGTGGTTGCGTTGTCCTTGCCCGTAAAACGCCCCTTCAGATACAGAGTTCGCCCCCTCCACAGCGGACGAACACCGCCAACATTGAAGGGAGCCATGGCCGCGTCGACCTGACTCTGCTGCTGTTGCTCAAGGGCGTCGCGATCTAGCATCGTTTCAAAAGGCCTCTGCCAAAGGCGGACATCGGATAGCCCTGCGACGTCTTTGAGCCGCTCGGCGATACCACTGGGATCGGCGCTAAGCACAACATGCTCGTCACCGGTAAGTTTCTCCTCGAACATTGCCATCCGCGCCGACAACGCCGCCGGCGAGGCCACAATCAACGCCACGACTTTGTGCAGACTCGAAGACTTGACCGGATAGGGATTATCTTTGTCGACATCCAACTGTCGCAACAACTTGTCATCTTTGGCAATTTCGCCAAGCGTTGCCGGGGTAATATTCAACTCTATACCATCGTCGGAGCTATTCTGCCTGAATTTAACTCCCTCGGGCCCTGGGATCGGCAGTCCCAGTTTCGGGTCGAAGAGGTATAGCTTGCCCTCGTCCAAAACACCGACCGCCCATACTTGCAACGCCCCGCCCTCCGCCGGCAAGGCTAACGCAACCGCGTCAATTCCCTGCTGACGGGCCAGCAGCGTGAACACCCAGGCTCGGTCGGACGCGGTGCCCCGCCCCATCAAGATGGTCTCCCACGGCCATTGTGGGGCTTTGACCTTTCCGGCGAACCCACTCGCTTCGAGTTGAATGTTTCGCACGGTCCAATCGAAGAGACATTTTGCCCGCTGCAAATCGTCGAGCCGATCGCCACGCGACCAATTCGAAACGTCGCGGAGCCAGACATCCTCTTGCAAAACCAGCCCGTCGAGGCGAGAAAATTCCAGCTTTCCCAAATTCTTAACGGCCGGGAGGTCGCGAAGTTGTGGGGGCAAGCCCTCGACCATTGGATCTACCTGCCAATCCGAGGGGACGCTTTTTGCATGGATCCACTGATTGAGACGGTCGATCACCTGCTGACGCATCTCGCCCGTTTGAAATTCATCCAACTGCTGCAAGTTCTTCACTGCGAATTCCAGCAGATGCTCGCCCCACTCGCCCTGAGATTCCTGAACGGAAGAACCGCCCACATCGTCAGGCGACTCTTTATCGTCCTTGCAGCCCCCCATAAACACGAGCCCGCAAAGTAGTGTTCCGCAAAGAAGTAATCGGCCAAACAGGACGTGTCCGCCGGGCGTTTTTGTGTTGAAAGCAATGTGACTCACTGAAACCTCGCTATGAAAAAATCAACGCATCTCGCACCGGTCACAAGCGATCGGGCTAAACGAGTATTTTCTATTCTCCGACTGTATTAAACAAGTGTATCACGGATCTTCACTAAGCGCTCGAGGATGCCGGCGAAGTCGTCCAGGGGCACCATATTGGGCCCGTCGCTTTTGGCGCGGTCGGGATCCGGGTGCGTTTCGAAAAACACCCCGTCGGCGCCCAATGCGGTGGCAGCTCGGGCGAGCGGTTCGACCATGCGACGATTTCCACCGGTGGCCGCGCCCAGCCCGCCCGGTTCCTGCACGCTGTGGGTGGCGTCGAAAATCACCGGCCGCCCCAGATCGTGCATCTGCGGTATGGCCCGCATATCGTTAACCAATCGCCCGTATCCGAAAAACGTGCCCCGTTCACAAAGCATAATCTTATCGCAACCGGCCGCTTCCAGCTTGCCCACCACGTGGCGCATGTCCCATGGGGCCAGGAACTGGGCCTTCTTAACGTTCACCGCTCGGCCGGTCTTCGCGGCGGCCGTCAGCAAATCCGTCTGACGCGCCAGAAAGGCCGGAATCTGTAAAAGGTCGCAAACTTCGCCGGCCGCGGCAGCCTGATGCGGTTCGTGAATATCGGTGGTCACCGGCAAGCCCGTCTCCTCGGCCACACGAGCGAGAATCCGCAGCCCTTTCTCCAACCCCGGCCCGCGAAAGGCCTCGGCACTGGTGCGATTCGCCTTATCAAACGAGGCCTTGAACACCAAC
>CAZISU010000122.1:0-10127 GCA_964541935.1 uncultured Planctomycetaceae bacterium
CCTGTGCTGTCGGCCAGGCTGTCTTCGTGGTGTAGTGTCAGGATGTCGACTTGATCTTCTTCATGGGCAAAGAAATTCAGGCTCATGCTAGTAATCGCATACTTGCTGATCAGAGCCAGTTCATCGGGTGCGACGTCCCAATCTTCATTCAGCAGCAGTTCCGATGTACCTTCCCCGAGGTCCGTTGCTCCAAGAATCAGACGGAACTGACCGGTGCCCGGACCTTCGGTGATCTCCACCGTCTTGTTAAGCAAATCACCCAGTGAATTCACGTCTTCCAGGGCCATGAGGTCAGCAGTGGAGACGGTCAGCGTATGTGCCTCGGCGGCTACCACGTCACCGGTAGACACATGAATGTTCGTTTCACCCGGCAACAGGATTGCATCAGCAATACTTATCGAACCGTCGCCACTAGCACCTTGTATAACCAGCGGTCCCTGAATGTCGTTCAGGGTGTTTGGAGTCGATGCAAATACCTTGGTGTCTCCGCCGTCGACAACCTGATCGTCGATCGCCGCGACAAACACCGTTTGTGGCTGGTCCCAGTTGGCGGGAGTAAATGTCAGCGTGGCTGACCCGTCAGGGTTGACTATCGCTCCCGGAGCCGTGCTGGAAATGCTGACTTGAACCAAGTCGTTTCGAATTACCGACTTAGTCGTCTTGGTGATCTGGGGCAGCAATTGCATGACCACATCATGCGTGGGTTCACTGGTCAACTCAACTGTATACGTATCGCCATCGGCATTTCCTTCGATCACGTTTGTCGCACCAAGGCTCTCTAGAATCAAGACTTGTGACACATCGTTGTCTGCCACTGATACGACAGTTGGCGGCGTATAGATGTCATCGTAGCGGGAGTCGCCATCACTTGTGCTTGTTATAGAAATGAGACCATGATGAAATCCTTCACGAATTGCGTCATCCAGGGCGCTAACTGTTACCGTTTTAGGAATGCTCCAATTTGAGGAATCGAATGTCAGCTCGACTGTAGAGAAATCTAGCTGATCGCCGCCGTCGAGGTTGACGGTCACTGTCGCTGATGGTTGTCGCGAGAGCACAATCTCCAGCGTGTCTATTGTCCCACCTTCACTCACCTGGACGGAACTGTCATTGTCACTAACAATTATGCTTGCGGTGTCGTTATCGTGAATCTGCACGGTCACGCTGGGAGCCGCCAGATCTTGGTAACGTTGGATTTTATATTGACTCTGCGTGGTGGGGGTCTCTCGCCACTCGCCGTGAAGCGTAAGCGTCGTGGCCGTGTTGGACAGTATCAAGCGTTCCTGTCCGGCTCCAGGACCGTCAATGATTTGCAATATGCGTCCGCGCAAACCTTCACCCGATGTGGGGAAGGCAGCGGAAGTGTCGGCAATCGTGCCGGTAGTTACTGCGGTGGGAGAACCCACGAACGCGTCGGCTGGGAAACCCTGCAAATTCGTCACAACGCTCACTGTGTGGGTGATAACCCCGGAACGTAATCCTTCTTCTGCTGCATCGTCGTAATCCAGTAAATCGTCTGCGCTATCGAGCGCCTCGACATTCACGGTCTGCGGTACGTTCCAATTGTCGGGCGTGAAAGTCAACACGACCGTGTTCGACTCGGGATTGTTTTGTGCTCCTGTCGCCGTGCTGGAGACATGGAAAGACTTAGCCCCCTCTTCTTCCTCGCGGTTGGTGCGCAGTGGAGCAGCCACAGAGACCATTACGCTGGCCGCCGGCAGGCACGTCAGCATTATCGTATAACGGTCGGTTTGCCCACCTTCAGTGATGACAGTCGAACCCGCGGTCTCGGTAATTACGATCCCCGGCTCGTCGTTGTCGGCCACATTGGCTGAAATGCCTGCCACCTTGACACCATCGTAGTTCGGATCGGCACTGGTCACCTCATGGGCAATGATACCGCTATGCCCCAGGAGGTCGTTGGTAATGATCGGTGGTGCATCCCCACTCATGTTAAACGTGTCGCTTCCCAATCCACCAGCGATAACGGTGACTAACTCCTCACCAGTGCTAACAACGAAGAAACGGTCATCTCCCTCAGCGCCATCCACCTTGAGCGACTCGATATTGACAAACCCAACATTCAGCCCTGCACCGTAAACACCGTTCTTGGTAACCACAAAATCATCGCCGAACTCTGTCCCAATTACGATCACTGTGTCCAAGCCGTCACCGCCATCGATGCTGACCGGGGCATTAACCACGTACTCGATCAGGTCGGCCCCAGCGCCACCGGAAAGGTCAGTTCGGTCTCGAACCGGTTCCTGTGACCCCACCAGTGCGAATGCCCGCACCGAAAAGGTATCGTCACCTTCGTCGCCGTTGAGCGTGAGTACGGCCTTGTTGTGCAGAACAATGAACTCATCATTCCCCAGCCCACCAAAGACGGTCATCGGTCGACTGATACCGTTACTTAAAAATCCGCGTGTCGTTTCTATAGTGGGTTCGAATTCGTCATGCGGATCGAGTCTTGCTTCCGCCGCCGTCCGACGTGACTTGTAGAGCTGGCCAATCTGGAAGAAGTCGTGTCCCTCTCCACCTTCCAGAGTCGCTTCGGTAAGGACATCGTCCACGGCAAAGCTGTCATTGCCTTGCAATCCCATGACCAGCATGCGTTCCACGCCGTCGTAGTTGACACGTTCGGCATTATCCTGTGGATTTATCATGGCCACGAAGGCCAGACCGCCGGGCATAGTGTTGGCGCGTAGCAGGAACTGGTCGTCGAGCTTTGTGCCGTTAATCACGAGCACGTCCGTCTCCGTTTGGATAGTTCCAGAATCGGAGACCTCGATCAATGAAGATGTTATACCACCCTCTAAATAGATTCGGTATTCATCGGTGCCATCATGGCCGTCCAGTAGATCCGAGCCGGCGCCACCTATGAGTACATCATGTCCGTTCTCTCCAAATACTCGGTCGGTGCCTTCACCGCCATCCAGGGTGTCGTTGTCGTCACCGCCAAATAACTGATCAGAACCATCCTCCCCCAGAAGCAAATCTTCACCGGAACCACCGTCTAGCAGATCATCCCCCGGTCCGCCACGCAGATCGTCGCCATTGTCGTCACCAAATAATTGATCGTTCCCCACGCCACCGGTAATTGTGTCTATACCAACGCCACCGTAGAGGATGTCATTACCAAGGAAGCCCACCAGTTCGTCACGGCCATCGTCTCCGTAGAGAGTGTCGTTACCGTCCCCGCCCGAGAGAAAATCATTCTCGGATCCTCCTCGGAGCGTGTCGTCCCCCAAACCTCCGATGACACGGTCATTGCCAGGGCCACCGTCCGCAAAGTCCCAGCCTTCCTGGCAATAGATAACGTCGGCACCTTCGCCGCCGTATATTGTGTCGCCGCCGGTCCCTCCGGCAATCACATCGTCATTTTCGTCGCCGTAGATCGTATCGTCACCGGAATCTCCCGAGATAACATCGCTCCCTGCCCCACCGTGCAGAGTATCATCGTCACTGTTTCCATAAATGCTATCGCTGCCGCCATCACCGTTTATCGTGTCATTGTCGTCACCACCTTCCAGCCGATCGTCATCGTCGCCACCATGCAGTTGATCATCACCATCATCGCCATACAGTTGGTCGAAACCGGCGTCACCAAACAGCTGATCGTTTCCCTCGCCACCTAGCAGCCGATCATTTCCGAGACCTCCGACCAGGAAGTCGGCACCTTCGCCTCCGTTGATTAAGTCGACCCCGGAACCGCCATCAAGGTGGTCAGCGCCGGCGCCGCCCAAAAGGCGGTCATTGTCTTCGTCACCATACAGAAAATCATCGTTGTCATTTCCTTCTAGATCATCGTCACCGCTGCCACCATGTAACGTGGCCTGGCCCAGGCCGCGATATTGCAGCGTGTCGTTGCCAGCCCCGCCGGAAATGTCCACATTAACACTAACATTTTGGCCCACAAAGATCGTGTCATTGCCATAGCCGGCATCGCCCACAATCCGGCTGACTCCGGAATACGATTGCTCGTAGCTGAAAGCGCGTATGATTACTTCGTCCGCGGAGTTGCCGGGCACTATGATGAAAGATTCACTACCGTCCGATGTGTCGTGATGGAGACGTTGCCCCGCGCCGTAATCCGTGCCTGCGGGCGTCGTCTGACTTGGCCCCATGTTCAGGTAGAGAACACCGTTCTCCTCCAAGGCGAGCACCGGTGGGTCGGGCGAGGAACAAGCGGTGGTAAAGCTGAGTGATGTGCCACCGGACAGCGACTCATCTTTCTCGTAAACTGTTTCCCGCACTGTTGTCCACTTAGTTCCACTCAGACTGAATTCCGGATATCCATATTCGAAGCCTGCCCAGATGGAAGCATCAAGCTCGTACTCAAGTGAACCGCCTCCATCAAAAACACAGGTCAGCCCACCATGATCCCAATGCCGTTGCAGTTCCCATGGGCGAATTTTGCCGTCCTCTTCGATGTCCCTGAGATTCAGTTCAATATCGGCGGAGAGGCCGCCCCCAGCACTTACTTCGATAATTTTGACGATGCCGGGCAATCCGACATCCAGTGCTCCGCTGACTTCAAGTGCTCCATGAAACCAGGCTTCCGGTACATCCACCCCACGCTGGTCCGCATCGGAAACATAGAATCCTTGGAAGATGTCTTCCGGAAATTGGTAGCCGTTTTCCTGGAACAGCCGAAATCCGTAGGTGTCGAAGCCAAACCCCAGTTGCACACCGTAGTCAAACTCAAATCCAATGCTCGCTTTCAGATATGGTGGTATTAGCCACATCTTAATCGGAGGCATATAAAACGATTGACCAAATGTCGGCAAGTTGAAGCGGAAAAGATCCACATCCTTGCCAAGAAATAATCCGAATGCACTTTTGGGATTATCAAGGATAGGGATTTCAAAACCAACCTTGCCACCTCGCGAACCGGTAGCTCCCTGTCCCTCCACCAGAAAGGACTTGATTTCTCCGTCTGGCATGTCATCGAGCAATTCGCCGACCGCCGCGATAGATGGATCAACATCGGATAGATTAAAGCCGGCCTCTCGTGGGTCGGCATCACCGAGATCAAAGCTGCCAAGGTTTATCCACAAGTCTCCGTCGATCATGTCCGCACGACTACTGAATTCCTGTATATACCACAATGTGTCAAACAGGACTCCCCACGGTGACCCCGAAAGAACTTTGCTAATCAGGTCTGCAATCTGCACACCAGGAGGAGGGAGTACGTCGAATTCTTCGGCAAGCCCAGGGATAGCCTCAAGAAGAGGTATATCAGTTTCCAGAATTTCGATCAGCGGCTTGATCGGTTCAAAAATCTTATCCACCTTCTCCAAGACCGGCCCAATGAGATCGCTGACCAACTCGCCCAGGTTCATTCTCGCATTTTCAAAGGCTACTCGCGGGACCGTCTCGTCCTGCGGAGTCCCAGGATCATCAAAGAAGCTCCAGTCCAAGGCGAAAGTTGTCTCAATAGATGGGAAATTGGCCGATTCGCCCATGGTGGCCACCATCTTCAGGTTGACGTCCGCGCCACCAGTTAGCTCGGTTTTCACAAAGTCGCCCCTGAGCTCTCTCATTGTCAGCTTCCCATCCCCATTTTTATCATAGAGATCGACTCCAAAAGACGCGCCGAGACTCGTGGGATCGCTGCTGTCGTCGCTAACCAGAAGCTTTAGAAATCCGAGTTGGGCTGTAGCGGCTATATTCGGAATCCCCGCGTTTATGCTGGCAGTAAGTTCATCGCCCGGCGTCGCGACCAGATAGAAGCCGTCGGCCTTGCTGACGCCGAAGCCAAGATTCCATGTATACCCGACCGTCACATCGACACTTGGATCGCTGCCATCTTCGTTTTCGATAGTCATACCCAAGCCGGGCAAACCAATATCGAACGAGATATCTTGCTCCAACACGTTTGCCTGTTGAGAGAGCAGCATATCATACTGTACTAGCGCATTAGGTCCAGAATTGACGTTAGCCACTATATCGTCGAGGTCGATAGTGCCGCTTCCATCGGTATCGCCAAGTAAACCAAGATTGCCGGGACCAAGAACGTCGTATAGCGTCTGCTGGACAATCGTCGCGGTCAGCACGCCGGCTTGCTCTAGTTGATCGACAATCCCATCCTGCAAATCCTCCACAAAGGAAACGGCTGTCGCCAGAGCATTGCCAACAAGGGGAAGATCTACGTCGAGCATGTTGCTCACTGCGTCGGCAATCGAGTTTAGTGTGCTGTCCAAGCCGGATGCAAGCGCGCTGAGGTCATCCACCAGTGAGAATCCAGTCACCTCGGTACTAACGTCCGGCGTGATAACGGTGGTGGTGTTTGTGATGTCGCCCAGGTCGGCTATATCGATGACCAGCGTATTATCCGGGTAACCGTCGGTGTTGGTGTCAGCCGTTGTTCCTCCCATCGGATCAGTCTCTGTAGGGTAGTACAACGGCAGCTCTGTGTGCATCGCGCCATTGTCTGAGTACGAATAATTCGACGAGTCAAACGGCACCAATTCGTCGAAATAATGACGGCCATCACCATTGTTGTCCACTAAGGCAACTTCATACGTTGCCGGAGCATTCGTGCTCTGATCTCCATCAGCGTCCAGCGTGGCTATTCCGTCCTTCACCCAGATGCCCAATGGGCCGATACTTGCCTCCAGGTCCAGATCCGAACCTGTCACTCGCACCTCCACTTCGGCTCTCGTATCGTCAAACACAAATGCCCGCGGGTAGCCGTACGTAGGGTCGTCGACAGCCGTCAAATCAAGACCGACATGCAGGTCAACGGTCGCGTCTGCAGTCACATCGACATAGCCTGTCGCACCCGCCCCAATCAGGTTACTCAATCCTTCAAGTCCCGGCACTCCGTTAGCCAGTTCTGTCAAATCGACGTTCAACGGATGTTGTTGCGAATAGCTAGGCGCGACATAATCCACGGAGAGTTCGACGGTAGGGCAGTTGATTTCCAACTCGACGCTGTTTGGCGGCAACCCCCAACGCTGCTCAAGCAGCGTCTCCCATTGCTGGACAGTATTGGCAGGCGCGTTGCGTACGTCATCGACCGCATTGGAAAAGTCGTTTGCGAAATCAATAAAGTCGGTGACGGTACCGCCAACGATGGGGAGATCAGTCGCGTACGATCCATAGGAGGCCATATCCTGCAAGAACTCATCCGCCTTGGTCAACAATCGAATGATATCTTCGTAGGCAAATTTCTGGTAGCAGACGAATTTTGTCCAGTCCTGAAAATCGACGTCCCGTGCCAAGGGATCATCAATGTCGGTCCAAACAATGTGGGCTTTTGGATCATCCGTGACGGTGAAGGCGCTGTCCTGTGGCAGCACATTATTCAGCCAGACATCTACAACACCGGTAATATCCACGGATGTTGCCGGCAAGGGATCATCAAGGTGAATGCGGTCCTGCAGTCCATCGAGCGTTACCGTCATACCCGCAGTTCCGTCCCCATCTTGGGAAGTAATTCCCAGGTAACCGTACCGGCCTGTCAGATCAATATCCGCGGCCGTAACCTCGATCGTTCCGCCAAGCCGTGTTCCCTCTAACCAGAAATGCTCCTGTCCCAGCGGTTGAGATGCCGCTTCCAGATCGATACCCAACGTAAAAGCCAACTCGGCTTGACTCTCAACGGTCACGCTACTCGAGCTTGTCAGATCCCATAGACCTTCCAGATAATATGGCGCCTCAGACGGGAAGTCGATAGGCACGTCGCTGAGGTGCGACTGAGGCTGGTCGATCGTGAAATCGAACGTTAGTTCCGTCGTGAGTGGGTCATAGTGCAAAGCCAGGAGCACGGGGTCATTCGGGTCCTGAAGCGGGTCGAATAAGGCATCGAACTCCTGGGCCGTGACGAACGTTGGCTGGCCCTGATTATTCGATCTTTCCAGTACTGCCTGGTCGTAGCCGTCGGCCGGGTCCAACAGCATGTCGGTGGTTATACCTTTGGCGAACGGAACATCCTGACCATCAGGCAGCAAAGATCCGTGCGAGCCGATCCAGGGCCGAACGTTTTGCATCATGTTAAGAACATCGCCGGCTGAAACGAAGGTGAATGGCAGCAGAGGAGAAAAGTCCTCGTTGAAATCAATGACAAAATCACCGTCGGAGATCTCATCTTCCCATTCCAGCATGATCACGGGGTTTGTACCGGACGTAGAGAAACTGCCCAGCGAGGCTTGCACAGGAAGTGCAACGCTTGCCGCTTCAGCCAAGGTTTCTGTGGAAATCAAGGTCTCGATCGAAACGTTCAGCAGATCATCCTGCGTAATCGTCCTCCTTAAATCAGGTGTCGGATCGTAGAAATGGACGGCAAGCTCCGTGTCGCTTTGAAAAATTCCTCCAGACACCTCACCACTGAGAAAACCAATGTAGACGTCAAAGTTTTCAGAGGATTCCTGCACATGAGCATCGACAGTCATTTCGTTGATCCGGACAAAAAACTCCGCATCACCTGCGGTGGATGCCACTGGCACGCCGAATGAGAAATCCATGTACAAGGTCGTTTGCAGGTCGGCGGTTGCACTGTCCGCGAGTGCCAAACCCATGTCACCAGCGGACTCTCCCAGGTCGACTGGCAAACTGTTGTGCTGCTGTGTTGCCTGTAGAACCAGATTGAATCGCAGTTCGTCCCCGTCCAGAGTGTGATAGATTCCACCTGTGGTCATGTCAGGATAGATGGTAATGGAACCATTATCCAGAGGGATACTCGCTTGTACCAGCAACTCCGTCAGCTCGGCCGTTGTCGGAGTAGTGTCGTATAAGAAGTAATCGTCAAGTGGAGTTAATACAGCCGTTTCCAGGATTTCATTGAATTCTACGATTTCTCCAAAACGTAGCCCAACCAGAGGCAACTGTTCGTTCAGTTCCGCCAATCCCTCCAGCGCATGCATGGTAACTGCAAATTGGCTCAATCCATCGACAAGCTTGGATCCCTGGTCTGGGGCGATAACCGCGTCTCGGACGGGCGGGACGAGATTAACATGGAAAACTCCGCTAACGGGAGCGTATGAGCCATCTTCTAACTGATGCATCCTAACGGCACCAGTGGCGCCGTCGCCATCCCAAGTAATGTTTCCAGATTCACCAATGCCGTTGGTCCAAGCACGGGGATCGTTATAAATAATGCTGTCAACTAACAATGGGCCGTTTGGGTTATCGACAGGGGTTGCCCGTAGTAACCGCATAATCTGTTGTCGAATACGTTCGATGTCGTAAACTCGCTGGCCGTTTGCACCGAGTTGAGGAGGGTCTTGCAGAAACTGACGAATC
Organism: uncultured Planctomycetaceae bacterium; assembly: GCA_964541935.1. Classification (GTDB taxonomy): domain Bacteria; phylum Planctomycetota; class Planctomycetia; order Pirellulales; family Thermoguttaceae; genus JAFGTN01. The sequence goes on from CAZISU010000122.1 coordinate 9,250, forward strand.
CCCAACAGCACTGTGCGGTTATTCCATGCACTGCGAGGGCTCGTGGGACTCGCGGGAATCTCCACCTGCACTGCGTTAGGCATATCGCCGCCTGGCATCCCGACTTCGTAGCCTCCAGTGGCCGGTATATAATACACGATCGTACCGCTCGGGCCACTAACATATCGATTACCACCAATTTCAACAAAATCAAAAAAGGGAGTACCGGACGAGTTCGTTGAGGGTGTCTCAATATCCAGGTGAAGACCGCCTTCGTGAGCGCCCGGGTACTCGTCCGGACTGCCACCCTGCTGAAGGCTCGCGCTACGCAGCTCTAGGCGATCTTGCTGGGCGATCAACGTATGGTCCTGTCCATCGTCGCTCAAACCACTGACTGCATCCGATGTAACCAACTCCTGCACCAAGTCGGTACTCCACCTGTATGTTTGCGGAGTCGTTCCGTCAATATTTGGTAATATTCGGAATCCCGGTTGATTCACCAATTCTATCCAGTGTGGAGCGTCAGGCGAGTTGATGATATCAAACCGAATATCAGAGGATAACGGGTCTAGGGGGTGGCCGGTCGAAGCTGAATTGAATAGCCCAATCGCCCACTGCACATCCGAGTCGATCTCCCCGTCAACCTCTATCGCAACACCATCGGAGCCAGGGAAACCGAGATAGCATAGACGTTGCTGTAAACGATAGACGGAAAGGATATCGGTTCCTGCTGAAACAACATCATCGCCATAGGTCGAATAACCCGGTGTGATATCGACGCTGAAATCTTCTAGCGAGCCATCTATGTTAACGCTTCCTTGCAGGCTACCGCTGTAGTTTAGAGCATCGGTGACAATATAGAACAGACCGGTGTCCTCGAAAGGCTCGTTTACCATTTC
>CAZISU010000123.1:0-10117 GCA_964541935.1 uncultured Planctomycetaceae bacterium
CACCATCGTTGGTAGCCGGTGGCTCCGGCCGGGACGCAGAAGGAGAATCCGGCGTCGTGGTGTTTTTCGATGCCGTGCTGTATGACGGTGGGCAAGTGTTGGTCGCCGGCCAACATCAGCGCGTGCGCGCGGCGGATGATGTCCAGTGCCCGCTTGCGTCCGCTTTGCGGCCAGCCGTTCGAGTCCATATCTGCCACGAGGAAATGGTCTGACGTGCCGTGGTGCGTGGCCGAGTTGCAAAAAATCGTTTGCGAAACGGCGATTTTCATATCGGCGTCGCGCCAGTCTTCCGCCCAATCGGCGAGAAAATTCAACTGCCGCTCGCCCAGCAGTTTCGCCTCGGGGACGTCGGCATCCAGAGCGGCTTGCCGATCCACAATCCAGTCGGGACGATGGCTCTTGTGCTTGTAAACGCTCATGGGTCCGGACTTGAACTTGCGGTCTTCCAGAATGGCGAAACTAATCCGCCCGTAGTTGAGACCGCAATAGTAAACGCCGATACCCTGGCCGACGGGCGTGGGATCGTAAGGGTCGGGCAGGTGCGCGGTTTGCGTGCGTTCGACGGCCTTGACAAACTCGGCCGGCTGCACGTAGCCGCCCTTTGAGCCGACGCAGGTCGAATTTTTGTACCCGCTTTTACTTTTCCACTCGTCCATGGGAATTTTTCGCCCGCCCGCGCCCCACACGTTGCCGTGATAGACATCGTGGTCGTCGGGCATCCACACTGTGGGCCGGTCTTTGCTCAGATCGCGGAAACTCCAGCCCACTAATGCCAACTTGCGTAAATAGTTAGCCATCATGCGTTCCATATCGCCGTCGCGAAGGATACCGTACCCGCCCACACCTTCGTAGATCTGATCGCCCATGAAGAGCATGATGTCGGGGTCGTGTTTTTTCGTCTGCGCGGCAAGGTCGGCGTTGGGGAACAGGTAGTCCACGAAGCAGCAGTAGCCCGCGACGGTGATTTCGGGCTTGTCTTTGGGGTCGCGTCGGATGGTTCCGTCGTAGGTGTAGGTCTTCTGGCTTTCGTCAGTGAATGCTTGCGTCCAGCAGACGCGATACGCAATATCTTTCGAATCATCCCAATCCGCGATACGAAATGTACCCGTTTTTGCCAGCCGGTCAATCTTGGCGTTTGCAATTGTCTTCCATGGTCCTTCTGCGCCATTGGGCTTGATCTGCAGTTGCACATTCTGCTGGTCGTCTTTGCCCAGCGGCGGCATCTGCGCGGTTAGCTTCATCACGCCGTTGCTAAGCGTGTAAAGCGTCCAGAGAATGGGCCCGAAACTCTGGTCGGCGGCCGACGTAATTTTCGCGCCGTCGATTTTCCAATCGGAGAATGTGAAAAGACCGCCGTGCTCGCCGGGTTCGATTTTTCGCGGGATTCTTTGCGAAAGGTTGCTGGCCAACGCGATGTTGCCCACCAGCTTCTTGGCGGGGACGTTTTTTAGCGTCAACGAGCCGTAGGATGTGTCGTCTGATTGCGATAAGGCCCTGACCACGAGCGTGTAAGTGTCATTGCCGTCTTCGGGTTGAATTTTGCAGACGAGTCGTAGCGGCTTGCCTTCCGCGAGAGCAGCAGCCAACTCGGGAATCACCGCGCCCGTTTTGCGGGCGATTCGCAACTCGCCGCGGGTCGTGACGCCCAACAACATGCCCGAGCCGAACAGCAGGCGGCTGCGGTAGTCGTCGATCGGGTCTTTGACGCGAATGCCTATTTCGAAGCCGGCCAATGCGGCCGGCTTGCCGCTTTTGTTGTGCTGCCCGGACTTCAATCCGCGGCAGCCGAGCAGCACGCTGATTTCGGCCCCGCCCTTGCGTTCGCCGAGTTGGTGAGTCAGGCAGTGGACGCTGCGTTTGCCCTTGGCCGACGAAGTGCAAATCAGCTTGCCATCGTCGATTCGCCAGTCTTCCCAAGGGTTCGCCCAAGTGTCGGGGCCGGTCCAAATGCGGTTTGGCAATTTTTGCCACTGCGATCTGAACCCGTCGCAGTTGCCGGACCCGTCGCCGGCCATCGCTTCGTTTGGGATGAAGCTTGTGGTCAAGCTGGCGGCCGATGTGGCGGCTGCTGTTTTTACGAACTCGCGGCGTGAAATATCATCCATCATTTTTGTACGGGCAGAATTTATCGAATTGCAGGCGATTTTTAAACAATCTTAGCCGATCATAGCACTCAATACAAACACGCTTGGCCTGCCCGCGGGGGGGGAGCTACGGACGCACTAGGGGTTTTAGGTAGATTTGCCGAATTCGCCACAGCATTAGTCTTCCTTGCGGCTTAATGGATTGGTTATATTAAAAAGAGCCCACCACTACACGTTTCAATCAGGCATAAGGCCAATCAGTATAAGGAATCACGCCGATGACAACTAGAACTAGACGACGTTTCTTGGAAGACTCGCTCATGGCGGCCGCGGCCGCTGCTATCGCGCCGGCCGCAATGGCTACAGCCGCGGAAGACAAACAAAGCTCGAGCCCCAGTGAGAAACTCGCCGTGGCAGTCGTTGGCGTTCGCGGTCGTGGGAACTCGCACATCGGTGCCTTCGTTAATCGCAAGGATACCGAGATCACAATCATTTGCGATGCCGATAAGGCCGTGGGCGAAAAACGAGCCGACGAGATCGCGAAGAAGCAGGGCCGACGGCCGAAGTTCGTGCAGGACTTGCGCGAAGCGCTCGAAGACAAGTCGCTGGATATCGTTTCCATCGCCACGCCCAACTACTGGCACGCCCTGGGGGCTATCTGGTCGATCCAGGCTGGCAAAGACGTGTACGTCGAAAAGCCCGTCAGCCACAACGTCAGCGAAGGCCGACGCATTGTCGAGGCGGCGCGGAAGTACAAAAAGATCTGCCAGACGGGAACGCAGTGCCGCTCGATGAAAGGCACCATAGATGCCATCGAATACGTGCAGTCGGGCAAGATCGGCGAGGTCAAGCTGGCGCGTGGGCTGTGCCACCGATTGCGACGCCCCATTGGCAAGCCCGGTAACTATCCGCCGCCCAAGAGTGTCGATTACAGTCTCTATCTGGGCCCCGCGCAAATGGCGCCGGTCACCCGACCACAGTTCCATTACGATTGGCACTGGCAATCGCCCTACGGCAACGGCGACCTGGGCAACCAGGGCATCCACCAGATGGATATCGCCCGTTGGGGACTGGGGCTCGACCAGCTCAGCAACCGAGTTGTCAGCTACGGCGGACGTCTGGGCAAGGGCTGGGATTGCGACGCCGGAGACACGGCTAACACGAACGTCACGATCCACGAGTTCGGCGATAAAACGCTTGTCTTCGAAGTACGCAACATGAAGACGCCCAAGTTCTTGGACTCCCATGTGGGCGTAATCTTTTACGGCACCGAGGGCTATGTCGTAACGCAAAGTTATTCCAACGCCGTCGTCCTTGACAAGGACCAAAAAGTCGTGAAGAAGTTCAACGGCGGTGGCGACCATTTTGCCAACTTTATAAAGGCCGTCCGCAGCCGAAAACATACGGATCTGACAGCCGACATCCTCGAAGGGCATCTCTCCAGCGCACTTTGCCACACGGGCAACGCCTCGTATTATCAGGGCAAGAAAACGTCGGTCGCCGACATGAAAAAATGGGCCAACGCCTATCAGGGCGACGAGAACGCCGTCGACACGCTCGATCGCACGCTGGCGTATCTGGCCGATAACAAGGTCGACCTCAAGAAAACGCCCTTGGCTCTGGGCCCGCAATTAACGTTCAATCCCAAGGACGAAACCTTTGTAGACAACGAAGTGGCATCGCAGACCCTCACACGCAATTACCGCAAGCCCTTCGTAGTACCCAAAGCCGGCGAGGTTTAGTTGTTATTCGTAGGGTGCGTCCGCGACGCACCATGGAACAACCGACAATTTCGGTGCTTCAATAAATCGCCCTGCGTGGTTTCAAAACCACAGTAACGCTTACCAACACACTTATCAGCAGAACCGCAAGCGCCGGCTCGGGAACCGATGCCGAGGGCAGGCCCGTTTGCCAGTTGGCGGCCAAAAGCGTTGCGTCCGCATCGTCGACAAGTCCGTCGCCGCTGAAGTCGCCGTCGGCCCAACCGGCACTGTTGCTTAGCCAGTTTGCGGCCAGCCGTGCCGCGTCGGAGTCGTCTACGCGGCCGTCGCCGTTGGCATCGCCGCCAATGTGCGGCAGCGATTCGGCAATTTCGGTCCACAGCGACCAGGCGGCATAGGCCTTTTGGTTGCCGTTGAGCGGCTGGCTATGCGCACAAGAACAGTCAAACCAATCGACGTCTTCGACGTGTTCGGAAGCGTTTTGCCAATCCAAGGCCCAGTTCTTGTCGCGTGAGCCGTTGCCGTCCGAATCGTACCAGCACTCGTCGCTGACCAGTTTGTCGCCGTAGTAATTGCCGTCCGGATCCCAGCTTTCGATGTCGGCGAAGTCGTAGAGAATTTTATCGTTTGCTGTGCAATAGTCGCGGATTTGCTGGTTGCGATAGAACAAATTGCCGGTCGTTGAGCAGCCGTTGACGTGCCCGGTCATGTAGATGAAGCTGACCTTCGGGTAGTCGATCTCCAACTGGTTCATTGTGTTGAGATACAGGTCGATATTGGCGGCCGAGGTATCCGCCTGCCCGCACCACGACCACATGATTACGTTGACGTCTTTGTTGGCCGAATTGTTCAAATAGCTTCGCGTACGTGCCGCCCAGGTGGTTCGGTCGGGGTTGCCGAGGTCTCCGTCTACGAAATAATTGTCGAGGTCCAGGGTGCCGGACGGAGGGCTACTAGAATCTACCCATCGAAATGTGTCGGTCGGAAACGAAGTGCCCAGTCCGCCGCCGTTGATGAATGTGTTCAGCCCCGTCATCCCGTCGGTTACCTGGCTGCCGTGCGAGGTGTGACCGTAGCCGATATGCAGGCAGTCTTTGGCCAGATTGATCGCGTTCAGCGAGAGGCCCGTAATTTCCGTGTCGTTGTGGTCGATGGTGATGCCGGCGGCGGCGCACACCATTATTAAAACCATGGCAATGGCGGCGGAAGCGTTAATGAAACGTAACATGTCGAAAACCCTTATTTGCTATTATCGCCTTACCCCCCATTTAAAGCATTCTCATTGAAGATAGGAGATCGCTACAAACGTGTCAATCATTTTACAAAATTGACATTTTCCAATATATTTGATTCCCGTTGAGCCGTAGGGTGCGTTCGCGACGCACCAAGATAGCTAAATATCCGGGAGCACCACGCCCATGCCGATCGAATTCCGCTGCATTGGATGCGAAAAACTGCTGCGAACCGGCGACCATACGGGCGGGATGCCGGCAAAATGCCCGGAGTGTGGGGCCCTGCAGCCGATCCCCGAATATGGCAGTGAACTGGATATTGCCCCAAAACCTCGGGCGGGACGTCGTGAGCCGGGGTGGCAATCTCATAATTCCAGCAGTTTCGCCACTGACGAAGACTCCGCCGCCGCGGTCGTGTCGCTGCTGCTGGGCGTGACCGCCTTGATGACAAGCTGTTGCCTGCCACTGGCCTTCCCCGTCGCCTTGATTGGCCTGGTAATGGGGATCCGTGCGTTGCGCTCCAAGCATCGCGTGCTGGCCTTGGTAGGCACGGTTCTCTCGTTTTTAGGCATAATGTCAACTTTCGGGATGACTATTGCCCTGCTTTTCGGCTTCTGAATTGAAAATCACTGCTACATCTCTTTTCGTATGCAATACTAACCCGAAATACTAACCCGAAGCGCAAGCGAGGCTACCTTCCCGAATCTCAAGCAAACCTTCCTACCAACCGGGGGGTGTGGCCCGATTGCCACAAAGATTGCACAATATTCATGCAAGGCGGCCGAATTACGAACCGACTGGATTAGATAACCGACTATCAACTCATAATCGCGAGACGAGACCATGCCCATCGAATTTCGTTGCACCCAATGTGCGAAGCTTTTACGAACCGGCGACGATACCGCGGGTAAACAGGCAAAGTGCCCGGCTTGTCAAACGATTGTCACGGTTCCTTCTGCTGGCCAGACGCCACCGCCACCGCAGCCGGCTCCACCACAACCCAGCTCGGCGTCGCCCGACTCGGCCCAGCCGCCGGCTTCACCATTTGGGCAGTCCCAGAACACCACAAACGAAAATCCCTTCGCTGGCGGCCACACTGCACAAGGTTACGACGCTCAAGGTCCCCAACCCGATTCGGGCAACCCATATCAAGCACCAAGCGAATACGCAACGCCCTCGGGCTACGGCGCCGTGGGGGCAAGCGGCGAAATTCGTCACTCAGAGATAGATTTCGGCGAAACCTTTACTCGAACCTGGGCCGCATTCACAGACCAGCTGGGGATGTGTATTTTGGTGGCGTTTCTCTGCATCATTATGAACATGGTTGCCGGCCAGGTATCCAATTTGGGAGGCATGCTCGTCGGCATGGGTGCCGGCGATGAGAATTTGGCAGCAGTTGCATCCGCGGTATTGAATATACCCGTTCAGTTGTTCGGTATTTGGATTGGAATCGGTCAGGCTATGTTCTTTCTGAAGGTTGCGCGAGGCCAGGAAGCGCCGATTAGCGACATATTTGCCGGCGGGCCGTACTTCCTGCGTGTGCTGGGGGCTTCCATTCTGCTTGGATGCATTCTCTTGGTAGCTGTGCTAGCATGTTCTGTGCCGGGAGGAGTAATTGCCTTAATTGGCTTGGGAACGGGCGGGGATGAATTGTTGATGGTGGGCGCCATTGTGGCCGGCATCGGTGCATTTGTGGGCTTTATCGTGTACGTCGTCGTGGTGCTGATGCTATTCCAGTTCTATTATCTGATCATTGACCGCAACATGGGGATTATGGAAGCCTTCTCGACTTCGCGTGAGGTTATGCTCGGCAACAAGGCTACTGTGTTTGGTGTCCTCCTCGTGACTGTTATTCTGGCCCTGCTGTTTGTGATATGCACCTGTATGCTTGGGATGTTCGCCGCCGTGCCGTACATGGGTATCCTCTACGCAATCATATACCTCTCAGTAACTGGCCAGCCAACCATGTCGGACTACCGCGAAATGCAGTACCAACAGCAGGCACAGCCGTATACGGCACAGTAGGTCGTGGCAGCAGTCCGTCGCAGGTGTGTATATTGTTAGCCCAGCCGCTTGCGGCGGTTTATTTCACTCTGTTTTTCAGCATCTTTCAAACCGCCGCAAGCGGCTAGGCTAACAAGTTCGATAACTGATCAACCTGCGAGACGCCGTTTTCGTCTGCGGCGCCAGAACCATACGACAAACAGCACAGCACATGCCGGTCCCGCGACCATCGCGGCCACCTGGCCCCATGCCGCGATGAGCAGCGTTTTATGCAACAGCGAACTGTGCTGCTGCGGCGTTTTGGGTAACTGGCCCGTGTGCTCGCCGATATGAAGCAAGATGCCGGCTGCCAGCGAGCCGGTGGGGATTTCCTGGTGGCAGGAGAGGCAAACGCCTCGCCGGCTGATGTGCTCTTGTTCCACGACATTAAACGGTCGCGACCCCTTGAGGTGATGCCCGACCGTCTGAAGCTGCTCGCCTTCTTCGGTCACAAACCGCGACCAGTCGGTGGTGAGAAACTTGATGGCAGCAATCTGCGTTTCGTAATCGTTGGGAATGATACGCTTATCGGCTGTTTCCAGATCGACTATCGCGCCTTTGTCCGGCGGACGCATCAAATGCCCCGCGCCGATGCCGCGGCCCAGGGCTTTGTTCGAAAGGTGGCAGGAAGGGCAGCCTCGCGCCGTTTTCGTCATCGTGTGCGGGTTCATGGGGCTGGTGTCGATCGCCAGTTGGCCGTCTGGGCCTGCCCCTTCCACATCGGGCATGGTGTGGAAGATGTGGTTCGACAAAATGGGCTTGCCATCGCCGCCGATGATGGTGGCCGAAAGCTGGCAGCCGGGCGTGACCGGCGTGACGCGGCCTTCGCCGTTAATAGCCAGGGCCGGGTCTTCCCAGCGCAGATACGACCGCGATTCCTCGATCTGGCCGGGCATTTTCGTATCCATGCCGGCTTCGCCACGTAACTGCAGCTTCTGCCCGGGTTTAGCGTGCAAATTGCCGGCCGCCAGCCAGTCGAAACAGGTTTTCCCGTCGGCGTAGTCGATCTTCAAATGGCAACCGTAGCACTGCGGAGCCCAGGCCGCGTGACACGAATAGCACTCCATGCGGCCCATGTGACTGTGGACCGACTGCATCGAGACCCGTGCGGCCAGATTGAGTTTCTCTTCCTCGGCAATCAGCTTCAATGGCTTCAGCTCCAGATCCTTGCCCCCGGCCGTGTGTACGACGATTTTGTTGCCTTGCCGTACCACGTTGCCCAGTGGGTTTCCCCGCGCCGAACGCAAGTAGCCGTCGCCCGGCGGGTAAACTTTGCCTTGCGTCATGCGTGGCAGCAGCTTGTCGGTCGTGCCACGCGCAGGCCCTTGCGCCGGCGATTCCTTGAATTCATCCATGTAGCCCAGGGGCAATTCCCACGGATACGCGGCCGGCGTGCCGTGGCAGTCAGAACACTCGATTTCGACCGCCGCCAGCGTACAGGCCGCCAAAAAACCATCACTGTGGATGTCGCCCGTCGTGTGGCAGTCCTGGCAAAGCATGCCCTTCTGGTTATGGATGTCCTGGTGCATGGCCAGATAGTGTTTGGTGTGCAAGGCGGGTTGGTCGTGGCCGTCTTTGGTAAAAGGCGACTTGTAGGGCGTTTCCATCAGCCCCTGATAGGAAACGCCGATTCGCTTGCCGCGGTTGTGGCAGGTTGCACAGGTTTCGGTCGGAATGCCGCTGTACGACAGCCCGTCAACGGCGACCTTGGTATCGCGTGTAGCCTGAATGGAATGCACCAGCGGCAGCCCGAGCTTACGTTTGGGATCCTTGTGGTCGTTGGGCAAGCCGTCGTGCGGCGCTCCGTCGTTGCCTTCGTAGCGTCCCTGGTTTCCGTAGGGAATGTGGCACATGGAGCAGCCCATGCCGCGATAGTCGCCCCGTGCCTGGCGGCCCTTGACGCCGGTGTGACAGCGCAAGCATTGGTTGCGAAGATACGTGAAAGCGGCCAAGTCGGGCTGCTGCACGAGTTTGGCCAGATCGGTGGGCGCGTCGGGCAGTTGCTGGTGGCGCTCGACGAAGACCTGCGGTTCCAACGCAGTCAGACGCTGCATATATTTACGATATTCGTCGGTTCCGCGTCGGGCCGCTGGATCCTTGGGATTGGAAACGTCGTAATTGGCCCACTTATGATCGTAGCCGGTCATCGAGCCAAACGCCCAGGCCGTGCCCTGGATGATGCCGGCTTGGGTCGTCATCAGGCTTTGCCATTGGGTCTTGATGTGCGAAGGGTGGCAAGGACCGCAGGTTTTCTTGTTAACCCACGGGCTGCCGGGGTCGGGATAGAAATTGTTTCCGCCGTGGGCTTGCGACTGGTCGCTGGCCTTGGCATCGCCGCCATGGCAGACTGTGCAGCCGGAAGGATCGCCACGCGACTCGCCCAGAGCAAGAATCTCTTGCATCATCTCGGATTCGAGCGGCCGAATTGCCGCAATATCCTCATGGCACTCCATACAAGCAGATTGACGTTTTTTTACAGACGGTTTTACCTGAGCCCAGAGAACAGATCCAAGGCTGAGAATCACGAAAACGAGAAGGACAGACGAGGTCGTCTTGAGCATTTATCACGCCTCTGCGAAGTACGAATACCAATGGCTGACGTCACGGATGAATAGCCGTTGCCACTGCATGTTTCGCCTACAGTTCTACTCCTTCCTGAAGTCTTGAACAAGACAAATATCATCTTTCCCATGACGGTGTGAAGTAAAATTCGGATATTTTCCGATATCATTGTATTGACAGAATCTTGTCATCGTGTATATTCCAAATATATTCGGATATAGAAAGGTCACCATGGAACATTATGATCTGCCACAACCGACCGCTCCCAGGCCCGCCAGCCTGAAGCATAGGGCCTATGACCACATCCGTCAGAAGCTGTTTGACGGGCGTTTGAAGGAGGGGGCCCACTTATCTCCCGTGGAGTTGGGCAAGGAAATCGGGGTCAGTCACATCCCCGTCCGGGAGGCTATCACTCAGCTTGCTAGCGAGGGGCTTGTTGTCCAGGTCGCACGACAGGGAGCGTTTGTACGACAGA
>CAZISU010000124.1:0-10091 GCA_964541935.1 uncultured Planctomycetaceae bacterium
TTCATACTCCCGAAGTAATAGGAAGTGAAAAATGAAATGTAGTACCACGATGCAAATTATGCGTCGGCCACAGCCGCCCGCCGTGTTCGTGCATGATCGACCGGCATATGGCCAGCCCCATTCCCATGCCCTCTTTTTTCGTGCTGAAAAAAGCCTCGAAAATTCGATCCAAGTTCTCCTTGTCAATCCCCTGCCCCAAGTCGCGGACGGCAACGCGAACCACGTCTCCTTCGTCGCAAACCGTCTCGATCATAACCCTGCGCTCTTGCGGCGGAGTATCCGACATGGCCTCGATCGCGTTCTGGATTAGATTCACCGTGACCTGATCGATTTGAATCGGGTCTACAAAAACCCTTGGCAAGGCTGCGGCGGCATGAAACTCGATGTCGACGCAGTTTTCACGCGCGCCGGGCGCAAGCAAATGAAGCACGTCTTCTATGCGGCGATTCAAATCGACTTCCACCCGTTCCGACTTCGACTTATGAATAAAGCAACGCAAACGACGCACCACCGCAGCAGCGCGATCGGTCTGCTCGGTAATTTGCCCCATCCACTCGACCAGCATACTAGCATGTAGATCCGAGCCCGAGCGTACAACATCGGAACACGCCGCGGCGTAATTGGTTATCGCGTATAACGGCTGGGCAATCTCGTGAGCCAATTCAGAAACGATCTTGCCCATCGAATTGACACGTTGCACATGTGCCAACTCAGCGAGATGACGACGCGCGCGATCTTCGATCTTCTTTTGGCTGGTAGTATCGATCACGACACTTTCGGCTCCAATGATTCTTCCCTGCTCTCGGATCGGATAACTCATGGTCGTGTGATAGTGTACCGTTCCATCCAGGCAATGCCGCACATACACATTGGACACCATCTCGCCGCCACCAACTCGCTGCAAATGCTCCTTCGCTTTCGCCACATCTTCCGCATCCACAATCTCCATAACCGACTTCCCAATCAACTCGCTGCGAGATTTCCAACCACGCAAAATCGCGAATTCTTCGTTGCTGTCAAGAATTATGCCGTCTCGATCAATAAAGAAGTGGCCTATTACGAAACGCTCCAATAGATTGCAACCGTCAGAAAACTTTTTTTCAGCGCGCGCAAATAACAACGTTGCTAAAGCAAGCAGCAAAATTCCGTTTAACCAGACAAGACAATAGATAGATAAGCTTCCACCCCACAACCCCACATCTCGGAGACCCACATCTCGAAAATTTTGTGGCGATATAATGACAAAGCACACAGCCACCACAATGGACCAAGCCAGGTAGAACAATAGCATCCACCTGGAAACCAAACGCGACAAGTTACCGAATCCGTGGTTTGTCATCTGCCGTCACCCTTTCAGCCAATCTCTGAAACGACGCAGCTTTGTGGAACGTGCATAATTCCTATAGCCACCATAGCAGTGTCCAGAATAGCACGCAAGAGCCGGATTATTGCAAATCCATGATAATGAATCAAGTAGGTGTCATTCTTTTTTTAAGGCTTCCAGAAAATAAGCGATGTGTGCTTTTCTCACCGTTGCGTATTGCGTTCTGGCAACACACACAACTGGAGTCTTATTCCCCCCTCACAGAAGACCACTTCCGCCCTGCCCTGCCCTGCGATAAGTCTTTACAGGAATTAAGCTTAGGCCTAGAAGACCGCAAGTGACATAAATATCCGCTCTTCGGCACGGCCATTGCTCATAAAGCTCTTCACGTCTAGCCGTTAGCCTAAAGAACAATGTCGGAGATCACAAATGGCCACATCAGTTCTCTGCAAACCTGAAAGTGTCAGTGCCCACCTGAAACAAGGGGGTGACATAAATCGCGCAACTCCGCGAGTTCTTCACGTTATTAATGGCGAACATTATGCCGGCGCCGAGCGGGTTCAGGATCTACTGGCCGCACGTCTGCCCGAAGAGGGGTTTGAAGTGGGCATAGCGTGCCTGAAGCCGCAACAGTTCCCCCAAATGATGCAAACCCAGAATGTCCCCCTTTACGACCTCTCCATGGCCAACCGTTTCGATCTGCGCCCCGTGCGTCGCTTGATCCGGATTGTGCGGCAAGATGGATACTCGATCCTTCATGCCCACACGCCCAGAACAGTGCTTTTAGCTGCAATCGTCTCTCTGATAACGGGCGTACCGCTTGTGTATCATACACATAGCCCCACAACTCGGGATTCTACCAATCGCTGGCGTAACCGCATAAACGCATTCGTGGAACGGATCGCTCTGGCTTGGTCTTCGGCCGTGATTCCGGTGTCGCATAGCCTGGGCAGATACATCCGCGAGCGTGGCGTTCGCGCTGCGGCGGTTTCGGTGGTTCCCAACGGTGTTCCCACCCGGCAATCGCGCCCAGCCCGACAGGCCGAACAAAGCGAGTGGGTTATCGGCACAATGGCCCTTTTCCGTCCCCGCAAAGGCACCGAAGTGCTTTTACAGTCGATATCCAAGCTCAAGGACCAGGGCCTGCCGGTGCGGCTACACGCGGTGGGCAGTTTCGAAACGCCCGAATACGAGCTGCAAGTCAAGCAACTTGTCGACGAATTGGGCATCGCCGATTTGGTGCATTGGACCGGTTTCACCCAAGACGTCGACGCCGAACTCCATAAAATGGACATCTTCGTATTGCCAAGCCTCTTCGGTGAAGGTCTGCCCATGGTCGTGCTGGAAGCCATGGCGGCCGGCGTTCCAGTCGTAGCCTCCCGCGTGGAAGGCATCCCGGAAACTGTCCGGCAGGGCGTTGACGGCCTGATCGTGGAACCGAACAATCCAGAGGATCTGAGCGACGCTCTACGTCTGCTCGTCGATGGAGAAGCCGATTGGCACAAGATGCAGCTAAGCGCTCGCGGGCGACACGGCGAACAGTTTTCGGATCGCGCAATGGCAACGGGTGTTGCCCGCGTCTATCGTCGCGTGCTAGGCACTAAGAGCTATGCACGGCATACAAACGTGACTCTCAATCGGCTGTGGCGCTAACTTCGAGAGACTCGTCTTCGCTTTCCGACAACTGCTTGCTGTCTGCCGACTCGTCGGTGTTCTGCAAGCGCCGGGTAACCGCATTGAAATCTTCGGCCAGTTCCTGCCAGAAGTCACCGTCGCGAAAACGAATCGGTTTGACCTGCTCGCCTGCGGCCAGGGCCTTCATGCTGCGTCGCAAGCGTAGCAATGGGCCGGTGAATCTGTTGCTGGTACGCACGATATCGTAAATCACCAGCGGCAGCAGCAGGAAGGAAGCGACCAGGGCGGGCCCATAATGGAACCACATGTCGTCGAGGTGTGTGAACGGCATTCTAGCCGGCCCGGTTAGCATCCGCCAACAAAGCAACATCACTGAAATTGTCACCACACAAACTGTCCAGTAAACAATGACACGAAATATCAGCGTGCCTTGGACTTTGGGGTCGACAAATATTTGCTTTCTCACGAATTTGTTCGCTGACATTCGTTAAACACCTCCAACAAATGTGTCTCGCTCACACGCGAGATTCTTGGGCAACCGTCAAAAACTCCCTACGGTAAGAATAGCTCACTCCACGTTTGGCGGTGGTAACTAGCAGCAAGAAAGTCACACAAGACGCCAACAGAATACCCTCCTAGAACCAGGAAAGACTTCACGTTATAGGATCTGATACGATTATGACGGGTTGTACGCTCAGGTAGGTTTTATCGAGATCCAACAGTGAAAAACTAGTCCAAGGTTTTCGGGCTTACCGCCCCACCCCCTGGAATGATTGCTCCATTTAGCTGTGATTTTTTCATATTATATGCCGAGCACTTGCCAACCCGCATGGGAATTCTACACTTACTCTGCAATGTTGTCTTTTTGCCATATTTAAGACCGCCTCAATTTCCTTAGCGAGATACTAACCGTGAAGATTCATCACTTAACGTTTTTGGCCGCGTTGACTTCGTGCTGCCTGATCCTCTCGGGCTGCCAAACCGCGGAGTTACCCAAACCGCAGCCGCCAAAAGTTACCGTTGCCAAACCGCTGCAAAAAGACGTGGTCGACTATTCCGACTTTACCGGCACGGCTAGCAGTACCGACTCGGTCGAAATTCGAGCACGAGTGCAGGGCATACTAGAAACCGCTGACTTCACCGAAGGCGCGATCGTTGAAAAAGACGCCGTGCTGTTTACTATCGAGCCCGAGCCGTTCCAGGCACGACTCGACGCAGCCAACGCAAATTTGGCCAAGACCGAGGCCGCACTGAAGCTGGCCGAGGCTAATCTCGCACGGGCAGAAAAGCTGGTCGTCAGCAAGGCAGTCAGCAAGGAAGAATATCAGACTAAAATCGCATTGCGCGATCAGGCCACCGCGCAAATCCTGGCCGACAAGGCCGATATCGAACAAGCCAAGATCGATTTGGGATATACAAAAGTCACTAGCCCAATTCGCGGCAAAGTGGGCCGCAAGATGGTAGATCCCGGCAACCTGGTAGGCGGTGCTGAAATGACGCTGCTGACTACGGTTGTTTCATTGGACCCAATGCATGTCTACTTCGATGTGAGCGAACCCGTTATTTTGGAGTATCTGAAATGGAAACGCGAAGTCAATGATCCCACTGCCGAAAAAACAGTCTACCTGGGGCTCGACAACGAAGAAGGGCATCCGCACAAGGGCGAGTTGGACTTCCTCGACAATATCGTCGATCCGACAACCGGCACGGGCATGATTCGCGGTGTCTTTTCTAATGAAAAGAGGTTCCTCTATCCTGGGCTGTACGTCAACATCCGCATCCCCGGCCAAACGCAGAAAGACGCACTCCTGGTTGATGAAAAATCAATCGGGTCCGACTTGGGCGGAAAGTACATTCTGGTTGTGGGCAAGGATAACATAGTCGAACAACGGCCCGTGATTTTGGGAACACTGGTCGACGGGATGCGGGTTATCCGCAAAGGACTGGCCGCGAATGAGACGTATATCGTCAAGGGCATCCAACGGGCCAGGCCAGGCCTGCCGGTCAATCCGCAGATGGAGACGGTTCCCGAAACGAAGCCCGAGGAGCCGGCTTCTACAGATGATTCCAAAGCAGAGGCCAAGCCTGCTGACGATAAAAAGTAAACGACACAGTTATCGGGACGGCCCAAAACCATAAATAAACAGCCCAGATCATAATCTCGAAAGAGAACCCCAGCCATGATAAGCCGCTTTTTCATCAACCGGCCAATTTTCGCTTGCGTGATTTCGATTGTGATCATGCTCATCGGCGGTATCACTGTTGCATTTCTGCCGGTGGAACAAACACCCGACATCACACCGCCAACCGTTTCGGTGAGCACGACATATCCCGGCGCCAGTGCCGCGGTGGTTGCGGAAACCGTGGCGGTTCCTATCGAGGATGAGGTCAACGGTGTAGAAGACATGATATATCTGTCGTCGAAATGCACTAACGACGGCAAGTACGACCTGACGGTTACATTCGAGGTGGGCACGGATATCGACATGGCCACGGTGCTGGTGCAAAACCGCGTGGCCATCGCACAGCCTAAGCTGCCCGAGGAAGTCAAACGCGAGGGCGTGAAGACCGAGAAACGTTCGACCAACATGGTAATGATGGTCAACCTGATCTCTCCCGACGGCAGCCGCGACGAACTCTTTCTGAGCAATTATATCAGCCAAAGCATTAAGGACGTACTGGCGCGGGTTCCCGGCGTGGGCAAAGTCGAAGTTATGGGAGCCAAGGATTTCGGCATGCGTATTTGGCTTAACCCCAAAAAGCTCAAGGAACGCGACCTGACGACAAACGACGTGGTCGACGCCATCCGCGAGCAGAACGTACAGGTGGCGGCAGGCCAGATCGGCGCTCCGCCCACCCCCACGGGACAAGATTTCCAATACACGGTTAACACACTAGGGCGTTTGACTGACAAAGAGCAGTTCGAGAACATGGTCCTCAAGGTCGGCGAAGGGGGGCGTGTGCTGCGTGTGCGCGACGTTGCTCGGGTTGAACTGGGCGCCCAGGCGTACAACTGGTCGGTACAACTCAATCGCGCGCCTTCGATCGCGGTTTCCATCTACCAATTGCCCGGCGCCAACTCATTGGCCGTGGCCTCGGGTATTCGCACTGAGATGGAAAAGCTCGGCAAGTCGTTTCCCACGGGTGTTGAGTATAAGATCGCATACGATACGACGATGTTCGTGAAGGCTTCGATCAGGGAGGTTGTCGAAACGCTTTTCGTGGCCGTACTCCTGGTAATTCTCACGGTCTACATATTCCTGCAAGACGTCCGCACCACGCTGATCCCGGCGGCTACCATTCCCGTGGCGCTGATTGGTACTTTCGCCGTGATGATGGTATTGGGGCTGTCGATCAACACCCTCACCCTGTTTGGGCTGGTGCTGGCCATCGGTATCGTGGTCGACGACGCGATTGTGGTTGTCGAGAATACGATGCGTCTGATCGACACCGAGAATCTCTCCCCCAAGGAAGCGACCACCAAGGCCATGGATGAGGTGACCGGACCGGTCGTAGCCACCACGCTTGTACTGCTGGCGGTCTTCGTTCCCACAGCCATGATGGGCGGAATTACGGGCCGCATGTACAGCCAATTCGCCTTGACCATCGCCACGGCAACCGTTTTCTCATCGATCAACGCATTGACGCTCAGCCCGGCCCTGTGTGGCGTGCTTTTGCGAGCTACGCCTGAAAAACGTGCGTGGCCCTTCCGGATATTTAACACTGCTTTCGACTACTCGCGGGGCAAGTATATCAAAACCGTGGGCGTACTGGCACGTCGTTTGGTGTTTGCCATGCTACTGTTTGTTGCGATGGTGGGACTGATGCTGTTCGGCTTCATGAACGTGCCTACCGGTTTCATTCCCGACGAGGATCAGGGCTACTTCATTATCACTACCCAACTTCCCGACGGTGCCACGCTCGAACGAACCGACATTGTTCTCGAACAGATCGACGAGATTCTCGCTGTCACGCCGGGCATAGCCGATGTAATTAAGGTGTCGGGCTATTCGGCCCTGGATGCATTGGCCGTTCCCAACGCAGGCACATACTTCGTGGTATTGCTGCCCTGGGATGAACGCTCAACTCCGGCGCTACACGCTGGAGCCATTTTGAACTCGATACAGCCCAAGCTGATGGATATTCAAGACGCACAAACGTTGGCATTTATGCCGCCGCCGATCACGGGATTGGGCAACGCCGGCGGATTTGAATTCCAACTGCAAGACCGCGACAGCGTGGGCATTATGCAACTGCAAAACGCGGCCGACGATATGGTACGCGAGGGCGACGACAGCGGCAGGTTGACACGCATGAACAGCAACTTGCGGGCATCGGTGCCGCAACTATTCTTGGACGTCGATCGGATTAAGGCCAAGAAACTGAATGTGCCCTTGCAAAGCATCTTTAGCACGCTGCAAGCCTACCTGGGTTCGGCTTACGTGAACGATTTCAATAAATTCGGCCGTGTCTACAAGGTAATGATCCAAGCCGAGGGCCAATATCGCAATCGCATCGAAGATATCGACCGGCTGTATGTGCGAAATACCAATGGCCAGATGATTCCACTCAAAACGCTATTGAAAGTGAACGACACGGTCGGACCACAAACGATTTTCCGCTTCCAAAAGTACACCTCGACCACTATCACCGGCCAGGCCGCGCCCGGCTTCAGCAGCGGCCAGGCAATCGAAACCATGGAAAATCTGGCCGACCAGGTCTTACCCCGATCGATGGGCTACGAGTGGTCGGGCGTGACATATCAACAAATTATTGCCGGCAACCAGGCGCCGTTCATTTTCACGTTGGCCATTATTTTCGTCTACCTGTTCTTGGCCGCACAGTATGAAAGTTGGTCGATCCCCATTGCGGTGCTGCTCTCGGTTCCACTGGCAATCCTGGGAGCCATAGCCCTAACCTGGATGCGGGCTTTCGACAACAACATCTACACGCAAATCGGCCTGGTGCTGTTGATAGGGCTATCCAGCAAAAGCGCCATCCTGATCGTGGAGTTCTCTAAACAACTTCGCGCCGAAGGCAAATCCATCATCGAAGCGGCCGTACAGGCCTCGAATCTGCGTTTCCGCGCCATTCTGATGACCGCCTTCTCGTTTATCCTGGGCGTTGTGCCCTTGGTAATTGCCAGCGGGGCCGGAGCCGCCAGCCGCCGCTCGCTAGGCACGGCCGTCTTCGGCGGAATGATAGCCGGCACCGTGCTGGGCGTGTTCATGATACCCGTACTCTACGTAGTCATTCAGCGCATCAGCGAAGCTCTGCGAGGCAAGCAGTAGGCCGAGACAGTCGCTAGCAAACTACCGGACTGCTAGAAGAATTTCCGTTTTCTTCAATTTACCCTTCTCAACAGGGTGTATCATGCGCTGCAATCGTGTATACTGCACGAGATGCATAATGCATGATGGGCAATCGCCCGTAGTTCAGGGATTTTTTTCATAGGGGAGTCGAGTCCGTGCGCAGGATAATCTTTAGCATCGGCTTTGTGTGGCTGCTTTTTTGCGGCCATGTTCGCGGCGATATTCTTCAATACTACTATCCCAACTGCGAGAAGCCCCTGACCTTGCAGGGAAAGGTGTCAATCAATCCGGGCAAAATAGTCTCATTCCGACATGCGAAATTCGGCAAGATTTTTTTCGGGCTGGAGGATGTGCGTTTCTACAAGGTCCCCACCACGCTGAGCATCGCCGAGAATAATTTGCGGCAGAGCCAGAACGACGTCGAGGCGAGCCTCGAAGCGGCTAGCTGGGCCCTGCACCACGGTCTGCTGAGCGAGTTCAACAAGGCCGCGTCACAGGCGTGGAGGCTTGATCCCGAGCATCCCACAGTAAGACGTCTGGTGACGCTAAAGCGAAAGACAAAGACCTACCTGCCGGAGTCAAGAGAGCGGAAGAAGGCACTGCGAGCTATCGTGAAGACGGCCAAGAACATGCAGTGCCTGCGCAGCAAGCATTTCCTTTTGCTACACGACTGCCCCGCGCCCGAGGAAAAAGGGCGCCGAAAGAATCATAAATCGCGAGCACAGGAACGACTGGATCTGCTCGAAATAGTCTACGAAAGCTTCTTGATAAAATACTGCTTGGAAGGTCGGGTTCTGGATATTCCTAAGAAGCGGATGATGGCCGTGCTGTTCTCCGATCGGGAAGACTATCTGGTTTTCAGCAAATTCCTAGGCCATGACGCCGACAACGCGGCCGGATACTTCCACAAGCTGAAAAACATATCGGTCTTCTACGATCAAAGTACGAACGAGGGCATGGCCATGCTCGTCGAAGTCTCCGGGAAGCTGCGAGAAATGAAGGAGGATGCGATCAGAAAGAGATCGCCACGAGCGAAGGATATCGTGCGTCTGATTAACAGCCTGAACCTGATAATAGAAGTCTACCGCGAAAATCAGGACATCGAGGTCGTCAGCCACGAAACGGCCCATCAGATGGCAGACAACACAGGCTTACAGCCCAACCACGCCGTCGTGCCCACCTGGGCCGCCGAGGGTTTGGCCACCTATTTCGAATCTCCCAAAGAGGCCGCCTGGGCGGGAATCGGCGTGGTAAACGAAAAAAGGCTGATGTGGTATCGCCTCCTGGCAAGAGATACAAAACACTCGAATATCGATTTTATCGTATCCAACCAGATCTTCATGCGCGCGGGTTCCGACATTACAACAATCGCGGCTTACGGCCAGGCATGGGCTTTGACGCATTTCCTCATGGACCGGCATTTTGACAAACTAATGGAATATTACAAATTGGCCGCCATGCGAAGCATGAAAGAATACAAGGAAATCGACGACCCCAAGGAGTTCTTCAAAGATTACCAAGCCGACTTCGATGCAATCTTCGGTGAGAACAAGACGAGTCTGACGCGAGAGTGGCGTGACTACATGAACTCGCTAAAGACGGATTTGGAACGCGTGACGGGGAAGAAAGAGAGGTAACTATAGAAGCGTTGCGCTAGCCTGCAGAGTGTGTCGGCAACACAAAAGGTCCCGCATCGTTTACCATAACGCTTTTATTGGCATGATGCTATTGGATAAAAAAGCTGCGTTCACACTCTGCGAGACTCTGCCTTAGAACTCGTACAGAAATTACTTTCCGGTTTTCGTCCTCGGCTTGATAGT
>CAZISU010000125.1:0-10005 GCA_964541935.1 uncultured Planctomycetaceae bacterium
GGATGCGATACTCCCTTTCGCCTGGCCGCCGAATGCGAGAAGCGATTAAGACGAAACGAGCTTGCCCGCCTGTATCATTGGAAACAACGTAACCGCCTGCCTCCATTGAGCTTAAACAGAAGACAAATCTAAAACAGTCGAATTAGAAACCAAAGGAGCAACACCGCTCTGTTTCGGCAAGGTTGCACGTGGAGATCCGGATGAACCTTTTTTCCCATTGTTTATTGCATCAATCCACCCAGCGACGCAACCAAAGTTCCAGCACCAAGAGCGACCACAGGCGGTAGCTGTGGTCGAAGCGAGATTGCTGGTGATCTTCGAGGAGACGACGCACGCTTTCGGGGCGGAAGAAGCCTCGATCAAGTGATTTTCGATCCAAAAGAACCGAGTTCGACAGCTCGACCAAGGGGCCACGGAACCAGGCATCCAAGGGCACGCCGAAGCCCATCTTTTTGCGACGCACAATCGAGGGCGGGATAATGTCGGAAAATGTTTCCAAGAGGATTCGCTTACCGACGCCGCGACGGTATTTCAGGTCGATCGGCATACGCGCGGCCAGTTCGACCAGACGGTGGTCGAGAAACGGCTGGCGGCACTCCAGCCCGTGGGCCATCGAGGCGATATCGACCTTGGTCATAAGATCGTAGGGCAGGTACGTGACCAGATCGGTGAGACTGGTCGAGGTCACCGGGTCGCGTTGGTCGGAGCGATCGAAGGCCGCATCGAGGAAATCCATAGGGTCGGCGTCCGGCAAGCTTTCCAAGAATCGCTCGTCGTATAACGAAGCCCGACGGCTCTCGCCGAAAATGGCGATCCATTCTAGATATCGTCGCCGTGGCGTGTTGCCCAATGCTTCGACAAAACGTTTGAAACGCCGCGGAATTGATTTTTGCCGTGGACTAGCCGGCAGTTTTTTCCAGATGTTCATTAACGCCGCACGGCGAATCGCGGACGGCATCGCGTCGAACATCGCGCCCAACCGCACCGCTCGATAGCGAGGATAGCCGGCGAAAAGCTCATCGCCCCCGTCGCCGGTGAGCGCTACCGTGACGTGCCGACGCGTTAGCTCTGAAACACACCAAGTCGGCACGGCCGAACTGTCGGCGAACGGCTCGTCATAGTGCCAAACCAGTTTATCCAAAATGCCCACGGCATCGGGATCGACGCGGAACTCTTCATGAACCGTGCCGAATCGTTCAGCCGCCACACGGGCGTAGCTGGTCTCGTCGTATTCAGGCACGGGAAAACCGATCGAAAAAGTCCGCACCGGCTCGTCGACCAGGCTCTGCATGAGGCCCACAATTATCGTGGAATCCACGCCGCCGGAAAGAAACGCACCCAGCGGCACATCGCTTTGCAGCCGCTTGCGCACGGCTTCGGTCAAAAGCTCGCGGAGTTCGTCGGCATAGTCACGATACGGCCGCGTTTCTTCGAGATTGAAGTTGGGTTGCCAATAGCTGTCAATTCGCAGCCGCCCGTCGCGCCAAAGGGCGAAATGGCCCGGCGGCAGTTTGTTAATACCACGAAAGATCGTCTTCGGGTGTGGAATGTACTGATAGGTGAGGTATTCATCTATCGCCTGGTGCGAAATATCACGAGGGACGTCCGCCACCTCCAGCAGGCTCTTCAACTCACTTGCAAACAGCAGACGCCCCGCTTCATGGCGATAAACCAACGGCTTTTGCCCAAGCCGGTCGCGTGCAAGCAGAAGCTGGCGGTTTTTCGCATCCCAAACAGCCAAGGCGAACATGCCGTCGAGCAACTCGAGCATATCCGTGCCCAAGTCCTCGTAGAGGTGAACGATCACCTCGGTATCACTAGAAGTGCGAAAGCGGTGCCCCGAACCCTCGAGACGCTTTCGCAACTCGCGATAGTTATAAATTTCGCCGTTTGCGACCACCCAAACCGATTTATCCTCGTTGGCCAGCGGTTGCTGACCGCCGGCCAGATCGATAATCGAAAGCCGCCGATGCCCCAATGCAACGCCCGGCGTATTGCTGTATCCGGGCCTGGCGAAGTAAGCATCTTCAAAGAAGCCATGGTCGTCCGGACCGCGGTGGCTAAGAACCTCGGTCATTCGCCGCAGGGTGTCGCTATCAATTGCCTTATGTGGGTCGCTCCAGATTGCACCGGTAATGCCGCACATACAAATTACTCAAAAGGGTAAGACAGGCAAACAGGGAGGAGATAAACTGGCGATCAACGCTACTCTCATGCCAATTATCTTTTCTCGGCGATTCTCATTTCAAGCCACGACCGGTTTCTCGTTTTTTTGATATCAAGGGAATTATACCCCACACAATGCCAGTCCGCATCCCGCAATCAGCAGGGCAAGCAGGTTTAAAATCCTGAAACAACGATCATCTGGTGAAATTTCACCCACAAATCCACATTTCGGCATGACTTTTGGCCGATAGACGCTCATAATCCATCGAAACATCTCCCCGGGACTAAGAAAATCTATTTCCCAGCCCCCAATTGCCAGCCCCCAATTGCCAGATAAGCAATATGGCAGTACGATATGAACTTCGGTGGTGTATTTGAATTCTAACCTGATGAAGATACACAGAGACCGGGGCGTGGCGCAGCCTGGCTAGCGCGCCTGCTTTGGGAGCAGGAAGTCGGAAGTTCGAATCTTCTCGCCCCGACCTTGTAAGGCCTTTCATGACAATGGGTTATGAAAGGCCTTCTTTTTTGTCGTAATGAGCAGGATTAGCTCAGTGCTACGCGGGTGCTACGCTCGGAAGATTTTAGATTTTCGTGGACAGCACATCGAGCATATAAAAACCCCATGGTCCGCGACTTCCTGCACCACAAACCGTTCTTCTCAGCCGCCCATGCCTCCGGGGCATTTTTTAGCGACCAGGTGGTCCCCAATTTCCCGCGCGCCCCGGCCCCCGATCTGATGCACGTCACCATCCGTCAGTTGGAGATAGGCGTCCAAATCGGACTGGGGGCGGCGCCGAATATGGGCCCACCTGGGTCTCAGTAAGCCACTGGGGGTTGTGGCGGGGGTGGGAGTTGGTCGAGGGTTACTTGGCCTTGCGACCGGCCTTCTTCTTCATCGACTCGGGTATCTAAATAAGAACGTCGGGCGTCTCAATTGGTAAAGGTGAGGAGGACCGCCGTTTTGTTTGTCTGGTTATATTTCTACCTTCTGGTCGGCGTGTTCACTGAACCATTCAAGAACATCTCGCCCCATGCAGTATTTTAGCTTGCCGTACTGGATCGTCCGCAGTCCGTCACGCTGAGCCCTGCGAATCGTTTCCATGACCGGATCGAGCCAATTAAGTCCGAGATACTTACCGGCCAAGAGGGCGGCAATTGCCAACAGCGACGTCAGTGCATCGGCCAATACATGGAGATAGGCCGCGCGAAGGTTGTGGTCGTGCTCCCGTCCATCATGATGGTGAGAGGTTGACGGCCCGTCCGCCTCCTTATGGTGTTCATTGTTCTTATGCATCTCGCCCGGTTTGCGGCGGTCTTGTCCGAAGGAGTGTTCGTGCTGCCACGGTGGCTGATTTATGTTGTTAGTATTCACTTCAAATCCTTGAACTGCTCAGCCAATTGTAGTGGTGCCGAGGGACCGGTGATTTCCGCGTCACCTTCATCGCCCGACTTGTCATACACTTTTCGACCGAACTTGAAGAATAAGGCCGGCGTGACGATCTGGTCCAGGAGAGTTGAACTTAGCATCCCGCCAATCACAACGATCGCCAGCGGATGCAGGATTTCCTTACCGGTCTGCCCAGCTCCCAGGGCCAGGGGCACGAGGCCGATTGTAGTTGTCAGGGCGGTCATCAGCACGGGAGCGAGCCGTTCCAGGCTGCCACGGATGATCATTTGTTCGCCGAAAACTTCACCCTCGTACTTCATCAGGTGGATGTAGTGCGAGATCATCATGATGCCGTTACGGCTGACGATGCCGATCAGCGTAATGAAGCCGACCCAGTGGGCGACCGACAAGGTCGAAGCCCCCAGCCAAACGCCCGGCAACTGCCACCAGGACGCCGCGGCAATCGTCTCTGGGCCTGGGTGATTCACAAGCAACAGTGCGATAACCGAGCCGATTGCGGCCAGCGGGATGTTCACCATCACCTGCAATGCGGCCCGCCAGGAATTCAGGCACTTGAACAACAGCAGGAAGATCCCCGCCACGGCGAAGCAAGCCAGGAAGGCAAGACGCCGATTGGCATCCTGTTGGGCCTCGAACTGGCCGCCATACTCGATATAGTAGCCTTCCTTGAGGTTTGGCTCGATCCTCTCCTTGGCGGCGGCCTGAATGTCGAGAACCACGCTCACCAGATCCCGCCCGGCAGCATTGCACTGCACCACGATGCGACGTTTGACCTTCTCGCGGTTGATGGTGTTCGGTCCCTTGGTCTCGATCACGTCGGCGACCGTCCCCAGAGCGACTCGTGAGCCGTCGGGTGTACTGATCAGCGTTGAGCGGATGGCGTCGAGATCGTTGCGTGCCTCCTCATCGAACCAGACCACGAGGTCGAACGTCTTCTGCTCCTCTAATACCTGGGAAACGGTTCGACCCTGTAAGGCCGTTTCCAAGGCCTCGGCCACATCGGCAGGCGCCAGACCATATCGGGCCGCTTCGCGTCGGCGGATCGTGACGCGAACTTGCGGAATATCAACCTGCGGCTCGATCTGCAGATCGACGACGCCGGGAACCTCGGCCATCATCTCGGCGATATCCTGGGCACGGTCGCGAAGTTCTTCGATGTCGCGGCCAAAGAGCTTCACGGCGATCTGTGCCCGGATGCCGGACATCATGTGGTCTAAGCGGTGCGAGATAGGTTGTCCGATGTTGACCTTCACGCCGGGAACCTCGGCGACAATGTCGCGGATTTCAGCCATGACATCATCTCGTGACCGGCCGACCTTTTCCACCCCGAAGCCGTGCAGGCCCGGAATTGCCCTCAAAATTCCGTAATGGATGCCAGGCTTGGGTTTCTCCGGCTGCATGAGCCCGACGTCAACTTCGGAGAAATTGACGTTCTCGGCATGTTCGTCCAATTCCGCACGGCCGGTTCGTCGGGAGACGTGCGTCACCTCGGGAATTTCCAGCAACATATCCCCGATCGTGCCGGCGATGCGGTTCGATTCCTCCATGCTCACGCCCGGTGGGGCGATGACGCTGATTGTAAGCGTGCCTTCGTTGAAACTAGGCAGGAACTCGCCGCCCATCCAGAGGATGCATGACACGGCGAGCACAACCAGCATGGAGACAACGGAGAGTACAGCGGTGCTGTGCCGTAGCGTAAACTTCAACAGATAGGTGTCGGCCCACTTCAACCATCTGACCATGAAAGGGTCGGCCTTGTGTTGTAGGAACTTGGCGTTTGGCAGCAGGTACGAGGCCAGCACGGGCGTGACGGTGAGGGAGACGACGAGCGAGACCAGCAGGGTGGTTAGATAGGCGAGTCCCAACGGTGCGAACATGCGGCCTTCGAGACCGGCCAGAGAAAACAGCGGAAAAACGACAAGCACCACGATCAGTGTAGCGTAAACGATGCTGTTGCGGACCTCGCAGGATGCCAGGAAAATCACTCTAATCGGGTTATCGGGCGTGGGCTTCAGTCGGTTCTCCTTCAACCGCCGGAAGATATTCTCGATGTCGACAATCGAGTCGTCCACCAGTTCACCGATGGCTACGGCCAGACCGCCAAGCGTCATCGTGTTGATGGAGATGCCAAAGTAGCTGAATGTCAACGCGGTCAGGATGATCGAAAGCGGGATTGCCGTCAGCGTGATCAGGCTGGTGCGGAAATTCCACAAGAATATGAACAGGACAACGATCACCCAGATGACCCCGTCGCGGATCGCCTCGCGGACGTTGTCGATGGCTGCTGTAATAAAGTCGGCCTGTTTGAAGCTGTTTGTCTCGATAATCACGTCGTCGGGTAACTGGGACTGAATGTCGTCGAGTACCGCGAGGATGTCTTTCGTGAGCGTGAGCGTATCGGCTCCCGGTTGCTTCTGGATGGAGAGCATTACGGCCGGTTTGCCGTCGATACTGCCGTCGCCGCGTCGGACGGGACCGGCGTAGCGGACCTCGGCCACCTCGCGGACGGTGATCGGCACCGGGTCGCCTGGCCTCACGACCGTATCGCGGATGTCGTCCAGCGTGTTGGCCCGGCCCACGATACGGATGAGGGATTCTTCGTTCTTGCTTAACAAAAACCCGCCGCCGGTGACGATGTTAGACTTCTCGACCGCTTTTGTTAGTTCGTCGAGCGTCACGTCGTGTCGCGAGAGCCTTTCGGGCGATGTGAGCACCTGATACTGCTTCATCTCGCCGCCCATGACCGTGACCTGCGAAACTCCGGTAACAGCCAGCAGGCGTTGGCGGACCTCCCAATCCGCAATCGTCCGCACTTCCATCGACGTGGTTTTGCCGGTCGACTGCAAGCCCACCAACATGATCTCACCCATAATCGAACTGATAGGGGCCATGATCGGATGGGCCTCGTCGGGCAAGCGTTCACGAACCAATTGCAGTTTCTCCGCGACGATCTGCCGGTCGACATAGATATCTGTGCCCCAGTCGAACTCGACCCATACGATGGAAAGCCCGATGCCGGAGGCCGACCGCACACGCCGCACGCCGCCAGCTCCGTTCATCGCCGATTCGATCGGAAAGCTGACCAGCACTTCCACTTCCTCGGGTGCGAGGCCGTGGGACTCGGTCATGATCGTGACGGTGGGCCTGTTGAGGTTGGGAAATACGTCGATCGGCAACTTGGCTGCCTCACGACTGCCGTAGATCACCAGCACCACGGTCACGGCCAGCACGACCAAGCGGTTCCTGAGACAGAAAGCGATAATGTGATTCAGCATTGGTAATCCTCTTGCAGGAGCCGCAGGCTCGTTATCTTTTTGGTTCGATTGAGCGTAGTTGGGCCGTTTCGGCCGCCTTGCCACCGACGGGAGCAGCGTGGGCAAGAATGGCTACTCGGGCGAGCATCCCCTCCTTGAGCAGTCGGTCGGGGTTGTCGACCTCGACCCAGACGGGCAGAACTCGCTCGTTGTCGTCCATCATTGGGGCGATGCGGACTACCTTGCCGATCGCTTCCATGTCGGGGAAGGCCGAGAAAGTGACCCGGGCCGCTTGCCCAACAGCCACTCGCGAGGCGTCCCGTTCGAACACGTAGCCCTTCACCCAAACCTTCGAGAGGTCGTGGATCTCGAAAAGTTGGTCTTGGGGATGGACGACCTGGCCCGGGACAACGTGAAAGCCGACGATCCAGCCAGCCACTGGAGCACGGATCGGTACACCGCTGAGCAGGTTCGCCTCACTGTCTTTTCGAGCAAGATCGATTTTTTCAAGCTCGATGATTTCCTTTTCGGTCAGCCCGAAAAAGGCCAGTTTTCGCTTGAGGCTTCCGACTTCGTGCTGGAGAGTTTCTTGTTGGTTTTGAAGTTCCCAGATACGTCGCTGCGGCGTAATGCTTCGCTGGCCGAGCTGTTCGAGTCGTGCTAAGGACTGTTTGGTCAACCGCAGACGGGAACAGGCTTGCAATAGGTCGAGTTGCACCGTGCGTAGTTCCAGGCAGTCGACCTCGGCCAACACCTGCCCAGCTTTTACCGCTTGACTGGGCTCGACATGGACGCGGCGGATACGCCCCTCGATGCGTGGCCCTGCAAACGCCTGCCGGTCGGTCGGCAACTCCACGGTGGCGTCGACTACGGTGACCAACTGCCGTTTTGACTCGCTTGTCTCCTGGACGTTCTTCTTGGCGGTTTCATTGGCGGCGGACGTACGTGCCTTGTGTTCGTTGCCCAGCAGTGATGCCAGCAGGTATGAACCCATGACTACCACTTTGTCGCCTGGAAAGACCCCGTCGAGCACCTCGACCTGCTTGCCCTTAGCCAAGCCGAGTTTGACAGGGCGATTTTCATACTTGCCAAGTTTTCGCTCAACAAGCACGTACCTACCACTGCGGCTCTTGATGATCGCGTCGGCCGGGCAGACGATTGCCTGCTTCGCGACTCGCACCGCGATACCCACGCGACCGAACATGCCGGGTCGCAACAATCCCTCGCGGTTGTCGACGGCAATAACAACTGACTGCGTGCGTCTGCGGCGGTCCATCTTAAGCCGCACATGGTCGATCACGCCGTCAAACTGCTTTTGGGGATATGCCGAGAAACGGGCCGCTACCGGCTGGCCCTTGTTCAAGTGACGCACGTCGGATTCGAGCACCTCGCCCACGATCCACAGCCGTGACGGATTGACTACGTGATACAAGTGATCCGTCGTTTTCACGACTTGCCCTATACGGACGTCGGCGTGTGTAATGATTCCGGCAATGGGGCTGGTGATGGAGATATACCGAAGCGGCCGGCCGCTGTCGCGGATCGCCTTGAGGGTATTGCTGTTAATGCCCAGGGCACGGAATTTCTCCTCCGCGATGCGAAGCTCGGCTGTCTTTTGGGCCAGCGTTGCCTCGGCCTCCAGCACACTCTTTCCAGCGATAACTCCCTCGGCGTCGAGGCCCCTTTGCTGCTCGACTAGCCGTTGGGCTAAGTTGACTTCGCTGGCCG
Source organism: uncultured Planctomycetaceae bacterium (assembly GCA_964541935.1). Classification (GTDB taxonomy): domain Bacteria; phylum Planctomycetota; class Planctomycetia; order Pirellulales; family Thermoguttaceae; genus JAFGTN01. The sequence continues at coordinate 8,560 of CAZISU010000125.1, forward strand.
CCTGCAACATGGCAAGCTGGATCGTTTCCAGTTCCATGCTCACAACCCGGGCCAACTCCTGACCGGCCTTGACCGTCTCCCCAGGCCGCACCAACACCTGGTCGATTTTGCCGGGAACAAGCGATGTGATCATCGACTGCTGATTCCACGGCGGTTCCACCCGGGCATTAACCTCAATCGTTCTGTGCAAATCGGCGAAAGTGACTTTCGCCGTGGTTAGTCCGATGGCCACGCGAGCCTTGTCCGACAACAGTACGTTGTTGCCGGCCACGGTCACCCCCTTGGTCGGCAAGGGGGCATGGTTTTCGTGGGCCAACGCAGCGGACGACCCCAGAGCCACCACCACGGCGATCATACATGCCGGGATGGTGGCGTTACGGACAAACCATGTCGATCGTGCGACACGCATAGTATTCTCTCCTCGCGGGAGTGATAGTGAAACGGCCAGTTGTCGGCCGGTCGTTTGTTACTTAGCGATTGCCCCTAGTTCGGCAATCCTCTTGTCCATCTTTTCCTTGACCGAGGCGAAATCGGGATCGACCTTGTTGTCGATATTCAGGTGGATCTGGTCGAACGCTTCGCGAAGCTCGTTGGCCGCTGTGGTAACTTTCTCCCAGTGCTTTTTAGCAACGCCCGAATCGCGGGCAATCTTCGGTAACCACTCAGTAACGATGTCGGCTTTGTCCAACGCCTGATGAGCTTCGAACGGATTTGCGGGGATGCCGTTCTTGGTTTCCCGCTCAACCGTGTCTCGTAACTCTTTGACTTTGGCAACAGCACCGCCGAACTTCGCTGTTTCTACTCGAAGCTGCTGTTTCTGTTCTTCCGTGATAGGCACGTCGTGCGGGTCGACAGCTTCGGTCTTCTGGCCACCACCTTCCTGCTTGGCGGCTTCCTTATCGCCGCCAGATTGGCTCTGCTGACCACAGCCGATCATCATGCCAAGGGAAAGAACAGCAACACTCAGCAACACTATAAATGGAAATTGGATCTTCATCGATAAACTCCTTTGAAAGAAAAACGGATGCAAAAGTAAAAAACACAAGCGACCTCCGTAAGGTCACAAACGTGGATAATGAAAGAGTTGCCATGTACATACAGCGCGCACGGTCAAACAAGCGAGGGCATCAGAGGATGCCAGCAAGAAATGGAATCATGCCAGAAGGACGCCAGATCGCTCTAATCGCGCGGAATCACACAGAGGAATCGAGGTGACTAGGTCCAGCGGACGTGGAATCGGTTCCAGACTCCATACTACGTCGATACTTGGCGCGCAAATCGCCGCCAGAAACACGCGATCGAATGAAGGGCCGGCCTGAGCGGCGGGCACGTTTTCGTTCATCACCCGAACGACCGCCGGAACCGCAGTACCTTCGTCCTCGGTGCCGTCGGCGGGTTCCTCGGGCACGGGAATCGAGAATTCCAAACCCAGCAATTGCCAATGGA
>CAZISU010000126.1:0-9951 GCA_964541935.1 uncultured Planctomycetaceae bacterium
GGCAAGCGCTGGAGCGTGCATCTCAACGACCAGAACGGGCTGAAGTTCGACCAGGACAAGTCCTTCGCGGCCGCCAATCTACGCGGCGCCTACAATCAGGTGCGCGTTCTGGAACTGGCCGACTACGCCCAAAGCGGTCGATTCGTGGGCCTGGACGTCAAAGTCATGCGTACGCAAAAGGCCGACGTGGCCGAAAAACACCTCTCCAACAGCCGCACCATCTTCTTGCGTCTTCTGGAGAAGGTTCGCACTTTCCCCAAAGACGTCGAACAACAGTGCATCGCCAACCGCGACTACGAGGCCCTGGAGCTGGCCGTGCTCGAGCACTTGCTGGGCGCATAGCCGTTTCGTTACCCATAACTCCAGTAATTTTCAGTGTGGCACGTCCATCCTGGGCGTGCCACACTTCGTAATTTGAATGCAGAGTTTCTACTCGGCGTGAATCAATTAGTGAGATTCCATCTTTGCCTGCGTTCTCATTGCTATAGTACGAGATTCATCGCCACTTGCGCAACTAGGTAAAATACGCAGTCTGAATCGTCCTGGCAAGTTTTGCGTGCCCGGTTGTATTTATTGGTGAAAATAGCACACTGGTGCCGATTCAATAGCCTGGACAGTCCGACGGGCTTGTACGAACCGTTCGGACAACTTGAAATTCGTTTTGAACTATGGGGGCAGATGTTCATGCGACACATCTCTTTCTGCGCGGCGCTGGGCGTCGCGGCATTACTTGGCAGTGCGTCGTTTGCGGCGCAATCTTATGTATCGCCCAACTTGCGATACTCTAATTTTCCGGCTACCCAAGTCGCCGATAGCGGCGCTGCGGCCGATTCCGGAATTATCAAATGCAGTTACGCATCACCCGATGCTTGCGGGGGATGTGCGACTGGCTGCGCAACTGGCTGTGAGACTGGCTGTGAGACTGGCTGTGAGACTGGCTGTGATACCGGCTGTGATACCGGCTGTGGGACTGGTTGTGGCTGTGGTTGCGGCTACGACTGGCGGGAGTCCGCCGAAAGCTCCGGCTTCATTGCCGGCTACGAGTTCCTTTGGCTGAAGCCACATTTCAGCAGCGGTACTAACTATGAATGCTGGACTGGGACGGAAATCCGGGCAAATGACATGCAGAATCAGTCATACCAGGTAGAAGGCTTCCAGACCGATTACAATGCGGCGCCGCGGCTATGGATCGGGTATCAGTGCTGCAGCGGATTTGCAGCCCGACTGCGTTACTGGCAATTCGATCACGGACTTGGCGAATACGCTTTTGAAGTAGTTCCTGGCGGTTGCTCTTATTACGCACCAGGCGCATGTGAAGGTTTTGAGGCCGACATGGAAGGCGATCAACTTGCCATACGAAACGGCTTAGACGTCGATGTGATCGATCTTGATTTTACCCAAGATTTCAACTGGTGCTACACGCGACTTACGCTTGGCGGAGGTATCTCCTATGCCGGTCTACGCATAGATCGGGGCTTAGCCTTTATGGGTACGGATTATTCCCAGAATCAGGTCGTGTCAGCGGAAGAATACACGAGTCGCTTTGAAGGCATCGGCCCATCGATACTTGCCGAGTTGAAACGCCGCATAGGCTGCTCTGGAATCTCTATTGTCGGCGGTGTCCGCGGCACGGTACTGTTCGGCCGAGAACGATGCTCGGCGAATTTCGTGCAGGTTAATTACAACACGGAAGCGCCACCTGACATTTATACGGAAACCTTCGATAGTTCGGCCAACCGCTGTCGAGCTATTGTCGCAGCATCTATCGGCGTGCAGTACGACTATGAAGTCTGCTGTGGCACCGACGTCTTCGCCAGACTTTCCTGGGAAGGCCAATACTGGAACGGTTTTGGCACTCCAACCACACCTCGCGGAGACCTGGGCTTCCAGGGCCTTGGCATCTCTGCCGGATTAAGGAGATAATCATCCAGTGGGTGTAGGAAGCGCCGGCTTACTACACGAAAATCTCTAACCATCAACCCATGCTAGCTGAGATAGTCCAGCGGCGCGGTTCTCTGCTCCTGCCATGCAAGGCAGCGGAGGACCGCGTCTTTTTTTGCGCATCCCTGTCGTTGCAAGAAGTCCGCGATTATCTCGCCTGCTATTCGTCGTTGGTCAGGCCCGAGCCGATCTTGAACGCGGTGAAAGCCGCAAGCCCGAACCAAAGCAGATCCAATGGACTAAACGATTCGGAAAACGCCTCGTTGCGAACATCTGTCTCGTAATTATCGAGCATGTTCTCTAAGTCGGCTTTGGCTTGCTCCATCTCTGCCTGTTGCTGCTCGGGCGAGAGAGCCTGCCATCGCTTTTGGCCTTCGGCCCACACCGCTGCTGGATAACTCTGGTGCAACGGCACATCCTCGGAATCGTGTCCCGGGGGCCAGTTAAGCTTCTTGCCAGCCGCCTCGTATTCGTCGGCGACGTCCGTCGCATGGCGGGCAATCATTTGTTCCGGCGTAAACTGAGTCGGAATGGGCGCCTCGTCAAACGCATTCGACACCAATAAGCTGACTACCAGGAACTTGGCTACAAGAACGGCGATCACGGCAGTCGCCCCGGCAACCACGCCGGGCGCCGGTCCGTCGGTCTCGCCGGCAGCCGCCCGCACCCCAAGACCCACGAGGCCGCCAACACCCCAGGCAATCCAGCCGACTTCGAATGAAGCAAAATAACCAACGGCAACCCAAATCGCCGCCCCAATTGCACCGCCGATGGAACCGCCAATAAACCACTTCAGAGATTGCATTAAACTACTCCCCAGGGCTTGCTAAATAGAAATAACACAACTATTGCCATCAAACTAGCGAAAGAGTGTGTCCGGGACAAGCGGCCCCCTACAGACATGTGTCGAGATAACCCATCTGGGTGTTTCGCTAGGTCGGGACAGTTTTTCCTGCTTTCGGCTTGCCCGCGATGATTATTTACCGTAGATGCTTGCGGACTGTGGCGGATTCAATTTCAATTCGCCACACGCAAAGCCTGTCGAGCATCTTTTTGGAAAAGTCCGTATCGAGCTTGGAGTACTGACTTGCCGAATCGGGATCGGCGTATTGGCGAACAATATGTTCGAGACCGCGGCGTTTTTCATCGTCGTCGGTGAGTTCCGCAATTGTGCCGTGCCCGACGACAGTTTGGAAAGAGAAGCTCCAGCCGCAGGGATTGTCGCCTTTTCTTTTGAGCAGCACGTCCTGTTCAAACTCGAAGCAGACGCGACTGTTCGCCCGCATGAAGTCGATCTTACGCCCGCTCTTGGCGGTGTGGATGTATAGGCCTTTGCCGTCATAGCCAAATGATAACGGCAGAAGATACGGTTCGTTGTCCGCCGCCATGGCGAGTCGACAAACCTGACCGGCTCGGATCACAGCGTCTATCTCACTCTGATTGCTGTTGGGCATACGATCACTCCGAAAACCACAACTCTACGTTCACATATCCCGCTAACGCCTGCTCGGCCACGGTTTCCATCCGCGCGGCGGCGAAGGTTTCGACAATGGCCTTCTTTTCCTTGCCCGTCACTAAAAATACCAGCCGCTCGGCTCGCAACAACAGATCTCGCGTGACCGAAATGCGATCCGGACCGTCTTCTTTGAGCACGGCGATCGCATATCTTCCACGGCCAACGGCAATGTGCTGGGAGTTGAAAAGCGAGGCCACGTGCCCGTCGGCTCCCAGACCCAATATCCCCAGGCTGATTCGTCCGCCGGACTCGACGAACGACGCCAATTCCCGATCGTATTGTTCGGCCGCGTCCTCTAAAGCCTGCTCGGGATGCACTCTCATGATCCGCGCGTCGTCGATACCCATGGCCTCGATGGCGGGCAGCATTTTAGCAAAGTTGTTTTCCGCGGAATCCAACGGCACGTGCCGCTCGTCACTGATCAAAACGTGCAGGTTTCCGTCGGCCTTGATCGGCGTCTGCCGCAGTCGTTCGTAGACGCCCGTCGGTGTCCGCCCGCCGGTAAGCATAACCGCGTGCGGTCGCTCGTCGACGATAGCGAAATACTCTTCGAGCAAGGCCACGGCCGCGTCTTCGAGGGCCTCAACGTTCCGGAATGTTATGAGTTTCATAACCGAGTTCCTCCGCTCCATATGGTCCCGTGCTGCCGAATTCGTAGGGTTCCGGCGCGAGCCGCCGGCGTTCCATTTCATGTAGCACCGGCGTGAAAATGTCCCAGGCCGCTTGCAGTTCGTCGTTGCGGATAAAAAGGCTGCTGTCGCCGCGGATTACGTCCAAGAGCAGGCTTTCGTAGGCCTCGGGTATTTGCTCGGTGAAGGCCGACTTGTAACGCAGGTCCAGGGTGCGGGGCACCAACTTCATGCCCGTGCCCGGCACCTTGGTCGTCAATTGCATGTATATCGCCTCGTCGGGCTGCACGCGGATGACCAGTTGGTTGGCGTCGGGGCAACCGCCTTTGCCGCAGAACATATTGCCGGGCACGTCGCGGAAGTGGATGCGGATTTCGGCCACTTGTTCTTCCAGGCCCTTGCCCGCCGAAACCAGAAACGGTACGCCGTCCCAACGCCAGTTGTTGATCTCCAGCCGCGTGGCGGCGAACGTGGGCGTGATCGAGTCGTCCGGCACGGTGGGGTCTTCGACGTAGCCCGGTTGCGTGTGCTTGCCCCGCGTCGCGGACGTGTATTGGCCCACCACAATGTCTTTGAGTTTGACGGGCTTGACGCAGCGTAGCAGCTTGGCCTTCTCGTTGGAAATGGCCCGCGCGTCCATACGCTCGGGCGGTTCCATGGCGATTAGGGCCAGCATTTGCAAGAGATGGTTTTGGATCAGGTCGCGGATGATACCATATTGGTCGAAGTAGCCCCCGCGGCCCTCGACTCCGTGCGGTTCTTTCCAGATGATTTCCACGCGGCTGATGAAATTGCGATTCCACATCGGCTCGAAAACCAGATTAGCGAACCGCAGCACGATCATGTTCTGCACGACCTCCTTACCCAAATAGTGGTCGATGCGATAGGTCTGCCTTTCCGGAAACACCTGCGCCATTTCACGGGAAAGCTTGTCGGACGACTTGCGGTCGTGTCCGAACGGTTTTTCCAACACCACCCGCGACCAGGTGCCCGCGCCTTGCACACACGCCATGCCGGCATCGCCGATGGCACGGGCCGTTTCCACGAAAATTGACGGCGGGATGGCCAGATAGAACATACGGTCGGCCGCCCGCCCCGCGTCCAATTTCTGCATTTCCTCGTAGAGATTCAAAAACGAATCGCTCGAGCCATAGTCGCCCGCGACATAGTGGCAACGCGCGAGAAATTTTTCCATCTGTTCGGCGCAGGAATGATCGGGCGTGTAGCGACAAGTCAGGTGCTTGAAAATGCTCTCGCGGAATTCGCCCTCGCTGAGTTTCGAGCGGGCGAAGCCGAAGGCCAAAAACCGCTCGGGCAGATATCCCTGGCAGAACAACGAGAAGAGTGCCGGGAAGATCTTCTTGCGCGCCAAATCGCCCGAGGCCCCCACCACCACCACATTGAGATTCTCGGAACTCTTGGCCCCGGTCGGCTTGCCAGAACAAGTCATCAGCTTTCTCCCGCAAATCCGTCTACTACTATCACTAACCGCAGCATCCAGAGCCTAGCGAAAGCCCGCCCGGCTGTCAAACTCGATGTAGAACGGGGAGGAATAGAGAAACCGGAGGCCCAAGAAACGCAAAAACCCCTTAAGATAGGGGTTCGGCGATTTTAAACGTAATCTGACAGAAGTGGAGACGAGCGGGCACGATCCACAAAATAACTTTTATGAAAAACGCCCTAAGCTGTTGTCCTGTAACAACTTGGAGCTACTAAAATTTCTTCAAAAATAGGACAAAAAGGACACAAAAAGACACAAAATCCGTCAGTCGGTTGTCGCGACAACCGGTGATTTCTAGCATCTGTGCCCGCCTGTGTGGGCTTTTTTTATTTTACGGCCTGTCGGCAACTGAAGACGCTTCAGTAATCTCGCGTAGAGACTCGTAATACCCGAATGTTTTCGTCTCACGTAGCGACGAATAATTTCTCAGCTTCCAGCCATCATTATGGCCGATTCTATCCGTTTCCATGTCCGCGCATTTGTTGAAGAGATAGATGCTCCGCGTGTTTGGCTTCTCAACGACGATCATCTTCAACGTCGCAGCAAAGCGGGTACGTGCTTTTTATCTTCATACGAGCCTACTAATACTACCGATTAAACAATAGAGGGGCTCAAAGATGCGAGAGATGGAGGAGCAGTTTTTTATTATTTATGGGGCTAATGATAGACGATATCTAATGATAAATGACGATAAATCAAATATGTCATGACCCACCCACGGGTGAAACGTGGGTAGGTCATAAAACCCTTCTCAAGCAGGGCAATTGCCCTACCGTCTTCACGAAAAGGATTGTATAATGAAAGATGTCTTTAAAAGAGTAGTGGTACTCGCTGCGCTGATGGTTGCGACATGGATTTTTGCTATAGGTGTAACCGTGCCTACAAACTTAGTGGGGGGTGGAGCAGAAACCTATCGGGTGGTTTTTGGGTGCATGGTAAGCGGAAGTTTGCTAGTCGCATGGATTTTCTTTAGCCCGAGGAAGCGGTTGTCTAGTAAGCTCATCAATCTCATTAATTCGATTCTCAACTCCGACAATGATGACTAAGGCGATTTTAACGTAAATCATTAGCTTAACAGTGGCTACCGCCATAACATATATCAGGAGGTCCCGTGTTCTTATCGGCAGTGCCGTACCAGGTCCCAGAATCGTTATCGGCAGTGCCGTACCAGTTAGTTGACCACAATCCAGGATAATCCTGTAAGTTATCCGAGCACACAAAGCCTCTCTAGCCTACGCGAAGTCGCCCTGGCAAACAGCAACATCATAGTTGGCATTTAACAACTTGAGCAATTGATTATCTGTTGCGGTTAGACATAAAAGAACACGAAGCAACTACTCTCTCGACCGCTCTTTCTGAAACGCATCAGTAATCTTGCGTAGCGATTCGCGATAGTCTTCGCGATCTTTCTTCTGAGCCTCTATGTATGCCTCATGCCCGTCCTTAATATCTCCCTGTAAAGCCGGGAGTGTGTGAGATAATAGATACCACAATGCCCAACACAGACACGCAAAGGCCCCTCCCTGAAAAGTTAGGGGTGACACCGGGACAATATCCGGCGTTATCCCAGTAGCGAGAAAAGCGGTAGACCCTAAGAAGCCGCAATAGGCTGTAAAACGCATCATCGTCTAAGCTCCTATTATGACCGTCGCCGGTCATCTTGCATGGCCTTAGCCATCACGTCAATAGAATTCGTAAGCTTGTACAGCGATTCCTTAAAAACGCTGCGAGTTTCCCTCTGTGCCTCCTCGTGTGCTTTCTGCTCGTCGCTCTGAGCTTTGAAAAAAGCTTCTCGTTCATCGATCCGTGCTTTTATAAAAGCTTCTCGTTCGCCCTGTAGAGCCTTTATGTGAGCTGGGAATGCTTTAGAGAATATGTACCATATCGTTCCACCTAAGACCGCCAGGGCACCGCCCTGAAGCATTTGTGAAGGCTCTGCGGAGGTCTCTGGACAGAAATCTGCCAGCACAAAAACAGAAGTGCTCATTAGGATACAATATGCTGGGGTTTGTAGTACCACTATTAAATCTCCTACACAATATTAAAATCCGGCTCGCCTGGACTGCCGGAGAAATTCCGATAGCCGTAGACTTCGATTCCGCTACGGAATTCTTTTTCCACGTCCTCAGCCGTATTCCAGGCGCCACCAGCGGGACTGTTCTCACCAAGGGCCTTAACGTGCCCTTCGCCCCACTGGTTTTCACGCCGGAAGGCCGGGAACGGATCTCGCATGAAGTCCGTAATGTGCATCTGATGGCCCCAGTCCTTCCGCGTCTTGCGGTAGACCATGTGGCCTTTATGCACAGACGCCTTGAAGCCCCAGCTACTAGCGATGGTCAGCATATAACCGGCATCTAGTAGGGCAATCATCTGGTCTACGTCAGTGGCCCGCACGACGGCCACCTTATTATCGTTGGCCACGGGGGCGAACTTGGCATACTCAGCACCTTCAATATTGCCGCGATTACGCCGGTTACCCCAGGAATCACAGACATCCTTATACTTCGGTGCGTCTGGATCGTCGGCGAAGAGTGTGCCGTATTCATTTATGGCACGAGCGCCCCAGGCACCAGTTGACCCGGCTCCGCGAATCCTACCTTTGCCGATCTGGTTACGGCTGACGGCATAGAGCCACGGTATAAACGGCTCGTGATACACTTCCTCTTGGCCGTCAAGGGCCAATTCAAGCACATGGAGCTTCTTAATAGCGCCGGCCAGTCCGGCGGCTACACAGTCGCTAGTAAGCTGGAAGTGGTGGGGGATAGTATTGTATGGCAGCTTCCCCCGCTTGTACAATCGTCGTTCCAGATCCCAGGTGAATGGACGGCCTTTGTACTTCGCTTGGAGTGCCGGCAGTGTGTCAGCTACCTCGCTGAACTCTTGATAAAGCTGCGGCTCGGGGCCACGCGACATCGAGACCACATCAGCTTGGTGGCGAGCCTCGCCCCACGCCCTGCGCTCTTCGTCGAGCCCCAGCCAACCGCCGTATTGATTATCACTCATAACGACACATACCTCCACTGCAAGTCCAACGTTTTGATTTCTCAGTCGCCTTTTGAGAGGCTACACGGTCAAGCCCCTCAGCTATCCCCAGATACACGGCCTGATACTGTTTGAGCGTCTTTAGCTCGCCGTCCACAGTTAAGCCAGCCATATGGCCGGCAAGCTTCTGAGAGAATTCATTCCAATTAACGACGTCGCCACCGAGTAGCAGTACGTTCCCCGAGCGGATCTCTTCACGAGCCGCTTTCGGTGACGTGATGGCCCCGGCAGCGATCATCGTTGCAACATTACGGAACTGTCCGGCCAGCAACCCGGCCTGGACGTTTCGCTTGGGGTCACTGACGGTCTTGACTGCGAGGTCGAACACCCACGCTGACCACTCTGAAGTGTCAGGCTTTGGGTCCGGCGGAGGCAGCGGATCGTCGGTGTCCGGCTCCGGTTGCGGAGTTGGCACCTCACCAGTGACCTGCACATGATGCACTGATTGAGTGACACTCCCACCGGAAGCCGTTGCCAGTATGACTGAGTATTTGCCAGGCGAGTCGAACACGGCGACAAGCACCTTTTTGTTTTCCATCTCGCGGATCTGGACCGTGTCTGGGACGACTGTCCAGGCGTAAGAAACTGCCTCCTTGCCTTCTAGATCCTCGGCGGTCATAACCACCAGTTCACCAGCGACAACCGTCTGCGGGCCAATAACGGCGTGATGCACGGTAGCCCCACCGAACATGACCGTTACGGCTACTACCGCCGCAAATGCTGCGACCACTCCGAAGCTGATTCCTAGCCCTGATAAAAACGTCTTCAAGTCGCACCTCCTATTTCTTCGAGAAGAGGCTTACCAGCGAGATGATCGCTTGGACGATGGCAATGATAAGAGCCGGGCTCGTGCCCACGATCTTGGACGCTTCATCAATGCTGGCCACAGTGTCCTTGTTTTCAGTGCCAGTAAAGACGTCCTTGATGTCGATGAAATCGCACACCAAGTTATGAATCACACCCCAGGCTTGGTCATCGTCGAGCACCTTCAGGGCGGCCTCGGCCACCTTGTCGTCAGCCTTAGTATTGGTCATCTCGGCCAGCACAAGCAGCGTGTCGACCACGGCCTTGAGCCAGGTACGCACGGCCTGGCTGTTGCGAACATCGGTGGGGACAGCCATCAGGGCCGTAAGTTGAAGCTTGCGAAGAAGCGAAATAATGGTCAGAAATCTCATGGTGTTAGTCTCTCAAAAGAGGGGCGAAAATGGAAAGTTACCGACAACTTCCATTCTCACCTGAGAGATCACCTAAGCCGGCGCGCAAGCTGCCGCCTGCGGGTATTCACGCTCTCAATCTTTATGCCCTGGGATCTCAGTCTAGAA